>NZ_JADBRW010000046.1:0-4399 GCF_020247025.1 Microcystis sp. M109S1 | reverse complement strand
GAAAATTGTCTGCTCAATTTTTTGATAATTGACCACTGTTACATTTGGTAAATCGAGGAGTTGCTCAAAATTTATCCACATAACCCACCTCCTGTTCTGTGTTACTATTATACCATGCTCACACAGAACCTAGAAGAGCCCTGATAACTGATAACTGATAACTGAAACAGTGGGATTTTCCTTTGAATTAATCGCCCGGTGTCCCCAAACTGGCGCGCGGGTTGGGGTTTGGCATACTCCCCACGGACCGGTAGAAACACCCCGTTTTATGCCCGTGGGAACTTTGGCCACGGTGAAAGGTTTGACCCCCGCTCAAATCGCCAGCACGGGGGCGCAAATGATTCTCGCTAATACCTATCACCTGCATCTGCAGCCTGGAGAAAGTATTATCGAGAAAGCGGGAGGTTTACACGAGTTTATGGCGTGGAATCAGCCAATATTAACAGATTCTGGTGGATTTCAGGTATTTAGCCTGAGTCAACTGCGGCAAATTAAAGAATCGGGAGTCACCTTTCGATCGCCCCGGGACGGTAGAATAATCGAAATTACGCCAGAAAAATCGATTCAGATTCAAAATGCCCTCGGTGCTGATGTGATTATGGCCTTCGATGAATGTCCCCCCACGGGAGTCAGTCATGAGACCATGAAAGCATCCATAGAACGCACCTATCGCTGGTTAGAGCGCTGTCTGAGGGCCCATCAACGACCCCAACAACAGGCTTTATTCGCCATAGTGCAGGGGGGAATTTATGAGGATTTACGGGCAGCGGCGGCGGAATCTTTAGTAAAACTCGATTTACCCGGTTATGCTATCGGTGGCGTGAGTGTGGGGGAAGAAACGAGCCTAATTCATCGCATTGTCCAGATAACTGCCCCTTTACTCCCCGAAAATAAACCCCGTTACCTGATGGGAGTGGGAACCTATCGAGAAATGGCCAAGGCGATCGCTAGTGGCATAGATCTGTTTGATTGCGTCATTCCCACCCGTTTTGGTCGCCATGGCACGGCTTTAGTGCGGGGAGAGCGTTGGAACCTAAAAAATGCCCGTTTTAAGGAGGATTTCGCCCCTTTAGACGAGACTTGTCCCTGCTACACCTGTCAACACTTTAGCCGTGCCTATCTGAATCATTTAATTAAATCGGGGGAAATGTTGGGTTATATTCTCTTATCTCTGCACAATATCGCCGAATTAATCAGATTTACCCGTGAAATTCGTCAATCTATCCTAGAAGGAACTTTTGCCCAAGATTTTGCCCCTTGGCTTGAGGATGCCTTAGATGTTACCCCAACGTGATAAAATTTCAGGAAACGTTTGAAAATTTTCTTGTCAAGGTAGATAGAGAGATGGAAACTGCACTTTTGTTGGCCAAATTGCCGGAAGCATACCAAATTTTCGACCCCTTAGTCGATGTCTTGCCCCTGATTCCCCTATTTTTCCTCTTGCTGGCCTTTGTTTGGCAAGCATCCGTCGGTTTTAAATAAATCGACCCTCAATTATCAGTTATCAGTGAGCAGTTATCAGTTATCAGTGAGCAGTTATCAGTTATCAGTGAGCAGTTATCAGCTTCTGAAGGCAAGAGGCAACAGGCAAGAGGCAAAAGACAGAATCTGACAATTTTCCTACCTAAAAAGAAGGTTAGAGACTAAGCACATCAAAGCTTTTAGCTTAACCAATTAGGTCTGAGATTCAGCCCTTGTTATCGGATTTGAGTTTTAAGTGAAATGACATCTTTTCACTGATTACTGTTTACTGATCCCTGTTTACTTAAAAAGCTTCCCAGATTAACACAAAGTCCCGGTTAAATCAGCATCAGTCAAGTCCACATCTTCTAAAATTGCCCCGCGCAAATCGGCATAACTGAGATCCGCACCCCGGAAACTGGCCCCGGTGAGATCGGTAATAAATCCGTCTCTTTCGGGACTAGCACGAAAATTAACCCGGCAAAGTCGGCAATCAGCGAAATTAGCTCGATATAACAGGGAGCCGCTCAGATTGGCATAGTTGAGATCGGCTCCGCAAAAGTTAGTTTTGCCTAAGTCCGTGCGTTGGTCGGAAGTGGAGCGAAAATCCGTATCGATTAATACGGCCTGCTGGAGATTAGCACTGTTGAGATTAACACCGTTTAAGACGGCTTTGGTTAAATAAGTGGCTTCTAAATTGGCTTCGATGAGATTAGCCCCGCTTAAGTCCGCATCTCGTAAACAAGCTCGATAAAAGTCCACTTGACTTAAATCTGCTCCCCAGAGAATCGCCTCACTTAAATCCGCTTCTCTCAGCAGCGATCGCGCGAGGCGTATTTTTCCTAACCGCGCCTGTCGCAGATCGGCACGGCAAAAATTGACTCCTGGGAGGGCAATATTAGTTAAGTCGCTTTCCCGCAAATTAATCCCCCGAAAATCTCTTTCTCCCTCCCGATAGCGTTGACAAAGTTCTTCTAGGAGCATGGAATTTTTTTTCTATATCATAATTGAGGCAAAATGTCAAGGGTTTGGTAATTTTTATTTAGGGAGATGGAAAGCCGGCAGACTCTCGAATTCTCGGGCCCGTTGACGCATTTGCTGACTAATGCGATCGCAAACCACCTTACAGAGATCATAGATCACGGGGTCGGTAATTTGATAGTAAACGCTGACTCCTTGGGGTTGCCGCGAGATAATTCCCGCTTGGGTTAAAGCTTTCAGGTGTTTGGAGAGATTGGCCTGACCCAGTCCGGTAGCTTCGGCGATTTCTTTACCATTCATCGCGCCTAATTGCAAGCAACTGAGAATCTGTAGGCGACTGACTTCCGACAGGACTTTGAAATAGTCCGCCACCGAAGCGAGGACGACGCTAGAGGTTTGGGGGGAGAAACTGTCTAACATAGGTAGGTAATAAAGTGACCAGTTAAAAAGGCTGACAATAGGTTATCGTTTAAAACTTTATAACTATTGACTACTATAGTTTAACTGGAGAGGTAACTAGAGTCTAGTCGGCAAACTCGATCGAGATTGGGTCATTCAGGAATCTACTGCTGCAAGAGTGCCTCCTAGCTCCACCAAAAGACTTTTTCAGCAAACCCTAACTATAACCGAGCATGGTAGTGATTAACTTCCGGACCGTAGTGCTAGGATGGTTCTCCAAATTGCTTGGTAAAGCCCATTCTGAGTCAAGATAGGACATCTTCAGTAAATCTCTCACTTGTTTTGATTTAGCTTGTCCTGTACTTTGAGCAACCCCAAAAGCCTGATAAAGTTCTTTGGCCGAAATGTGGGGATTTTGAGTAGGATCGAAGAGAAAATTGACCATTCCTATTGCGTGAGTAATGCCGGCAGCCCAGGAATTAGCCTTACCTTTTTCTAGGGGAGAGGGACGCTTACGAGCTAAAGTTGCGGTTAACTGGCGAATAAGTTGGGCGTATTCTTCATTAAGATATTGAGCGGCAAATTTATCAGTAATATCGATAATTTCTTGATATTTGGCCTGCATTGCCTTGGGAACATTTTCCGATTTAGGAACAGCTGGAAGCGTTCTTTTCAATATTGCTGCCGCTTGCTGTTTGGCGCGTTGTTCAGCATTATATTTTTCTTGAAAAGCTGTTAACCCCTCCTGACTGGTGATATCAAAACCCTGCTGATGCGCTTGTAACAAGAGATTTTTCATAAAACCGCCACTGTTGGTATCGTTCATCAGTTGACTAAATCGATCGCCTAATTGCTCTAAATATTTAATAATAGCTTTAGCCTGAGTTAATTTATATTCTCGTCCCAAAAATTGCCAAAAACTAATTAATTCAGGGATAGCATCTTCGGTTTCCGTCGGATCGAGGATAGTAATTTTGCGTGGTAAAATCTTCTCCATTAAGATTTGCACATCTGCCTTAGTCATGGTAGCAAGGGTATAACCTTCATAGAGATAGCCTAACTCCATAAAGGTGGCAATCCAACCACCACCTTCTTCTTTTTCTTGATAATATTCTTTCCCTTCTGGCGAATTGATATATTCTTGGATCGCTCCAGTAATATAATCTTCTAATAAAGGTTCGGCTTCATCGTAGTCTAAATTATCTAATTGTCGGATATTAAAAGTCATAACTCTAGTTTTCCTCCGAGGCTTTCCTTTAATTTTAGGGGATTAGCTGACCGACAGGCAAACTGACGCTAAAATAGTCTTTGCTGTCTGGGTTTGTTGCTTGCTCCTGACGGTGGTTTTGACACTCCCCGCTCTAAAGAGACGGGGATTCTTGGTTCACAGAGATTACTTGCGAAAGACAGAATTGCTTCTGAAAAAGTAGAGGTATTCTCTCCCCAAGCGTTTATTGGATCTAGCCCAAAAGTTCCGGTATGCCCTACCGTACTTAGTCCCCTTTTAAGGATGTTGATTGCGGCGTTTTCATCCCGCTCCAAAACACATCCACACTTG
>NZ_JADBRW010000459.1:0-6454 GCF_020247025.1 Microcystis sp. M109S1 | reverse complement strand
GGACAAGCTTTTCTGAACCGAACCCCCTAAGCCGAGTTTTCAAGGTGCTGTCCGCCCACTTGGTTTTCGAGACGGTCTTTTTAATTCTAACGTAAAGCCAACCTAGAACGGCGGGGTTTCCCACCCAAAATTTTCGATGAAAGAATGCCGAGAAGACAATGCAGACTTAAAATCAGCCAAGTCGAATTTTCAGGGAAAAAATGCTCTATGATTAAGTCTAAAGATACTGTAAAACTGGTTTCATGCTCTCCGAGATTAAAAACATAGCCGAGAGTCTCGCACCCCGATTAGTGGAGATTCGCCGCCACATTCACGCGAATCCAGAGTTAAGTGGGCAAGAATATCAAACGGCCGCCTATATTGCCGGAGTTTTGTCTTCCTGTGGTCTATCGGTGCAGGAAGCGGTGGGAAAAACGGGAGTTAAGGGAGAATTGGCGGGAACAGGCAGTGATCGGAGAATTTTAGCTATCCGCGCCGATATGGATGCCCTGCCGATCCAAGAAAGAACCGATTTAGACTTTGCTTCCCGTAAACCGGGGATTATGCACGCCTGCGGTCACGATGTTCATGCTACCGTCGGTTTAGGGGTGGCGATGGTGCTTTCCCGTCTCTCGGAACCTTTGCAGGGAAAAATACGCTTTCTCTTTCAACCAGCAGAGGAAATCGCCCAGGGGGCCAGTTGGATGATCCGGGAGGGGGTGATGCGGGATGTCAGCGCCGTTTTGGGGCTGCACGTTTTCCCCTCGATTCCGGCCCGATCGATCGGGGTTCGTTACGGGGCCTTAACTGCAGCTGCCGACGATCTGGAGATTTTTATTCAAGGGGAATCTGGCCACGGGGCCCGGCCCCACGAGGCGATCGATGCTATCTGGATCGCCTCGCAAGTAATCACCACTTTGCAACAGGCAATTAGTCGGACTCAGAACCCTTTGCGTCCCATTGTTCTCACCATCGGGCAGATTAGCGGTGGTCGCGCCCCCAACGTCATCGCCGATCAGGTACGCATGGCAGGAACCGTGCGATCGCTGCACCCAGAAACCCACGCCCATCTCCCGGAATGGATCGAGAGTTTGGTCACGAATGTCTGTAGCACATATAACGCTAAATGTCAAGTAAAATATCGTCGGGGCGTGCCATCGGTGCAAAATGACCAATTTTTAACCCGGTTAGTCGAAGAAGCCGGTTTAGAAGCTTGGGGACAGGATCGGGTTTTAATTCTCTCGGAACCCTCCATGGGGGCCGAGGATTTTTCCCTTTATTTGCAACAGGCCCCGGGGACAATGTTCCGTCTGGGAGTGGGTTCTCCTAATCTCCTTAATCCCCCCCTTCACCATCCGGAATTTTTAGTGGATGAGTCGGCAATTCTGACGGGAGTGATTACTTTAGCCTACGCGGCCTATAAATATTGGCAACGGCAAGATTAAACCGGTTTTTCAAGATAATTTTATGGAAATTTGGGAAGATTTAGCTATTATGGCTTGGACGGAATTGCTGCTGGATAGTTTTGAACAATTAATCGGGCGATCGCTTTTGCCCTGGATCGGTACTGGCAAAGAACAGAGTAAAATGCTCTTTTATGCCCCTTTTGTGCTGGTTTCCCACGGTACACAAACTAATCCGATCTTCAATTATGGTAATCGCGGCGCCCTCGATCTCTGGGGTTTAACTTGGCAAGAATTATTAACAACTCCTTCGCGAGCGACGGTAGAGGGGGAGGAAATCGCCAAAGAACGCCAAAAAATGCTAGATTTAGTCAAAAAACAAGGCTATATCAACGATTATCACGGGGTAAGGATCACGAAAAACGGTCAACTATTTCGCATCGAAAAAGCGATCGTTTGGAATATCATCGATCGTGATGGCATTTACTGCGGACAGGCTGCCACTTTTGCCGATTGGATTTTTCTCTGATTTATCGCCCAAATATGACCAACTCAGACCGAATTATTGTTCCTCTCGATGTGCCGGATTTAGAATCAGCGATCGCACTGCTTGATCTGTTGCCGGAAGTCAATTTTTGGAAAGTGGGACTAGAATTATTTGTCAGTAGCGGTGCAGAAATTCTAGCCATTCTGCAAGAAAGACAAAAAAAGAGCTTTCTCGATCTAAAATTTCATGATATTCCCAATACAATCGCCGGGGCCTGTCGTTCAGCTAGTCGCTATCAAGTGGATTTACTCACCCTGCACGCTACGGCCGGACGGCAAGCACTGACGGCGGCTAAGGGGGCAATCTCTGACCTGCTATCGCCGCCAAAACTTCTCGCTATCACCGTTTTAACCAGCCTTAACGCCCGTGAATTAGCCCTCGACCTCAAAATTCCCCTAGAACTATCGGAATATGCCTTAAATCTGGCATTATTGGCCAAGGAATCGGGAATTGATGGGGCAGTTTGTTCTCCCCAAGAAGTGGCGCAATTGCGGCGCGTCTGTGGAGAGGATTTTCTCTTAGTTTGCCCCGGAGTTCGTCCCTCCTGGTCAACGAAAGGGGATCAAAGTCGGGTGATGACTCCAGGCCAAGCGATTAAAGCTGGGGCTGATTATCTAGTAATTGGACGACCGATCACCGGTGCCGAGGAGCCAAAGGTAGCATGGGCAAAAATTTGTCAAGAATTAGCCGATATTTAGCTGTATTACTGGTTATTTTCGGGATTAACTTCCCAGCCGTTAGTCGTCCTCTTTCTAGCTGTCCGGAGGATTTAAATCTTTTAGTCGATCGCCTCTTGTCAGATTTACCCGGTTATGCTAACCGAGTTATTACCCGCTCCCAAATCGACCAAAAATTATCTACACCGGTTTTTGTGATTATTGCTGGTCGTCCCGAATTTGCACCCCTACCTTTAACTGCCAGTCAATATTCTGGTCAAATTGCCGATGACACTCAACAGGTTTTTTTTACGACTTTAGAGCGTCAGTATAGCAAAAATCGCTTTGTCACTCTCCAGAATTATCACTGGTTATTTTTAACTAAAACTGGGGAAGGATGGCGATTAGTGACGGTTTACAGTCAATTAGCTTCCCTTGAACCCGCTCAAGTCCCCTTACCTCCCCTAGAAACCAGTCAAGGCACCATCGGCCAAGCAGTGCGTCTCTGGCTGCGGGACTGCGAAGCGGGGACATTGCGCTAAATTCGCTCGGCCAAAACAAAGCGATCGAAACCTGCTAGGTCGTTAATAATCTGAATTTGTCGATAATTGCCCTGATTTTCCAGCATTTGCGCTACTTTTTCTCCTTGACCGGCTCTCATTTCCACTAGCCAAAGGCCTCCCGATCGCAGATAATCGGGAGCAGTGGCCACTAGATAGCGCAGCGCGGTCAATCCGTCTTCACCTCCATCGAGGGCCAAACGGGGTTCATGTTCCCGCACTTCAATTTGTAAGTCAAGGATTTCTGCACTGGGAATATAGGGAGGATTGGACAGCATACCGCTAATCTGTCCTTTCCACTTCTCTAGGGGTGTCCACCAAGAACCCTGTTTTAAGATAATTCTGTCGGCAAAACCGGTATTGATGATATTTTCTTTGGCGATCGCTAAAGCCGTTTGACTGTAATCAATAGCATATATTTCTGCTTTTGTCAAGATACTGGCTAAACCAATAGCGATCGCACCGCTACCGGTTCCCAGATCTACCCAGATTCCCCCTTCTTCTCCTCTGACGGTTTCTCCAACAATATCGATTAATAACTCGGTTTCGGGACGAGGAATTAAGACTTCTGGGGAGACTTTGAGGGTAAAATTACGCCAGACCACCGATTCGAGCAAATACTGTAAGGGAACCCTTGATTGAAGGCGTTTTTGCCAGCGTTTAGTAATTTCCGACCAAGAATAACTCAAAGGGATTTTTTCTCGTTCGCGAAAGGATTGTAAGCGCAGGGAAAGAGTATCTATATCTGTCACTGCTTGCAGAAAGATATCCACTTCTTTCGGAGATAGTTGCGCTTGCTCTAAATCGGCGATCGCCTGTTGTCGCCATTGACTTAATTCTTGACCGGAAATACTAGCAGACACAAGACTTAACGATTGGGGGCGGGGGGATTATTGGTATTATTATTAGGGCTTTGCTGGCGGTTGTTTGGGAGCATTTTGGTTGCTATTTGCCCGAATAAAATCAATCGTTTCTTGGCTAGGATAGAGGAGAATTTTAGTTAAAGCTTCATCGTTGCTTTGTTGTAGGGTGGCGATGACATTTTCTAAGGGAATAACATCAATTTTCACCGTGGTCGCTTCTGCGGGATTAGCTTTTTTATATTGTTCTACCATTTGCAAAGCGGCGGCCTTTTCAAAGAAGAAAGGAATCAAATCCTGATTATTGCGACTGATCACCAGAAAATTACTCTCTTTTCCTGCTTTCGGCACAAATAAAGGTACACCACCTTGATATTGTTGACCTCTTTCACTGAGCAGTTTTTTCGCTGATTCTACTTCCGACTCTTTGGGAACAAAATCGATAATTAGACGATTTTGATCGGTTTGACTGGTTTGCATTTTATAGACCTGTGCCAAAGAAACAGCCTGAACTTTAACTTTGCTGGCCACTTCAGGATTCTCTTTTTTCAGTCGTTCAAAAAAGTTTTGTGCGTCCTGCCGACTGATAAAAACTCCCGTGAATTTCTGTTCTTTTTCTCCCACGGCAATTAGGGGAACTCCTTGATCATCGGCAATAGCGAAGACAGGTACAGACTGCAAGGTTCTGACGATTTGTTCTTCCGGTAAAGCGAGTGCTTTAGAATAGCTTCCCAGCAGCGAAGTCAACATTGTCGTTCCTACTAAACCAAGAGTTGCTGTCCAACGAATGAGAGATTTCATCAAAATAATTACCTCGTTATTACTATTAACCAATATTTGTCGTTAATCTGAACTATATAGTCTATTTGACTCCTCCGATCAGGAGTTTTTTGATGAATAACAAGCCCCGAAAGTTCCCTTTATTGGCTTGCTTCTCAACCATCATAGCTAAAAAGCTCCATATTTGGTGAGATGTGGTCGCAGCGGCGGCCAGGAAATAGGGGCAATTTACGGACTTATCTAGGGAATAATAGGGATTAATTGGAGTTTTTAAGCTATATTTTCAAAAAAATCGCTTTAGCTACGGTTTAAGCTTGCTTTTGCCTTAATAAGCACCAACTTGAGATCAAAAGGCATCCTCTTGTCTGAATCAGTTAGTCAACTGGCTACCCCTTGATCTTGGCACTGCTAATGACTTTCCGAGAGATGGCGGGGATGGGCGATCGCTAACCGCAGCCATTGATAGGAAACTAGATTTAAAATCAGTCCGATGATCAATAAAATTGCCATGAGAGCGATTTGATACCAGGCGATCGGTCTGACCAGAAGATCGGCGATCAGATGGGCTAAATTCAAGACAGAATAGAGAATTGTCAGCCAGAAATGGGCCTTTCTCAAGGAGCGACTTTCGCTAAAATTGACCCCGATAATCGCTAACATTGGCAGCAAAAAAAAGAGCAACATTCCCCAGAAAATCGGATCGAGATTGCTGGTTTGATGACTCTCGACGATCGATTGACCATGGAAGAGCGGCATTAAACCCAGTTGGGTGTGAAATAGGGTTCCCAAGAGGAATGTTGTCCAGAGAGCGGCAATTTTTTCGGGATATTTCGCTGTTTTCACGGTAATTATCCTCTTAATCGGTTAGTATAAAAGGTCGGGCTAGGTGAGAAAGTATTCTTAAATTTTTCCTAGTCACTTATCTATACATTCTAAAAAAAGTTTCTGTATTTAAAATTACTTTTTACAAAAAAACACAAAATAGTTTTTACTGCTGATCAGCCGTGGAGAAAGGCCGCTGCTATCTCAAGGTCGCGAGAGGACTCCCGTTAAACCGCTACGCGGTTAACGGGAGATAAATCGCCACCGGAATGAAACTAACGCGGTAGCGTTTCCACTTTCGGGGAGTTTTTTTGGTTCTCGACGTATTTTTTTAGTTGTTCGACAGTAACGCCGCCACAACTAGCCACGAAATAACCTCCCGTCCAAAAATAGGGTTTGTTGTAGAAATACTTTGCCGCCAAATCCGGAAATTCCTTTCTAATTAAGCGACTACTAACTGTTTTAAGGTTAGCGATTAGTTTGGATAAAGCGATGTCAGGCTTGTAATCGATAATCAGGTGAACGTGATCCGATTCACCGTTGAAATCAAGCAACACGCTGTCCCATTTCGTGAGCGTTGACGCCAAGATTTCTTTAAGTCGGGCTAAGATTTCATTGTTAATAGCTTTTCGTCGGTATTTGATGACGAATACGACCTGAGCGGTAAGTCTATAAACGGAGCGAAATCCATGATTGTAATCAGTTGACATATTAGGCGGTAAGTGTTATAATCTAATTGTACATCACGAAACGAACGACAGTGATAACGCTTACCTACCAGTACAAACTAAAGGTAAACAGACAACAGGAACGGGAGATCATCCACATTCTTGATGTTGCCAAAAGC
>NZ_JADBRW010000458.1:0-5144 GCF_020247025.1 Microcystis sp. M109S1 | reverse complement strand
TGGTTTGACTACCGCCTTCATTTCTAAGACAATCATTGTTTATCGACCTCAAACAACTTATTTTATTCTAACATATCCTGCACAAAACTGTCAAGGATTTAGTGGTGCTTCCTGTCACTGAGCCTGTCGAAGTGCTGTTCTGTATTGGTCGGGTTTCATCCCGTCAGTCAAACTGAGGGTCTTCACCCGACATTTAAGATAAACTCCCAATAAATCTAACGCCTTTTGTTGCCGAGAAGTCGGTCTAGTTATCTTAGAAAAACGATAACTTCCCTCTCTAATCGTACATTCTACTGTATGCAAGCAAATCGTCCCCACGTCCTCCAATAAAGTCCGAAAACTATGCACAGGGATGTTCTCTTGATTCCGTTTTTTTCTCTCTTTAGACTGAGCGGATTCACTGCGACTCGCTTTAATCACATTCAGGGAACTATCATCAATTTCTTCATCCTCAGTCTAGTCCTTAGCTTGAAATCAGAAGAATTTTAATTTTCATCCCCATTAGTATAGTCATTTCAATTAAGATTGAGAATATCAATCCCAGATTTCATCAGGGTTTTGTCGGTCTAGACTGTATCAGACTTATCTGAAATGACTATAAGTTACGCCTGCGGCTGTGGTAAGTCTTGGCGATTTTTTTTTGGCCAAAACCCTTGACAAAATCGGAGACTTGCCTTATACTTCTTGTATAATGGGAATCCGTGCCTGCCTGCGAACCCTTCATTTTTAGGCTAGATACCCTCAATGCTAGGATAATCGGCCATGTCAGGACAAACGGGCAATAAACCACTTTTTTCTCAACACTATCTTGAGCATCGGCTGCCGGATTCTGGGGAATGGCAAGAGGATGTATCAGTGGCATTTTGCCGCTTAGAGAGTCTTTATCAACAAAAAAAGGCGATTTTGCCGACTCTTAACGAAGCGCAAACGGAAGCAGAATTAATACAACCGATTCTAGAAATTCTCGGTTTTAGTTATATACCGCAGGTAAGCAGTAGAGGAAAAGGAAGGTCAGAAAGGCCAGATTATGCTCTATTTGCCAGAGAAAATGACCGTTATCAAGCCTATGCTCTCCAGAATAATGAAAAAGCCTTTTATCGTCAAGTTTTAGCGATCGCTGAGGCCAAATACTGGCAACGTTCTCTTAGTGACGTTTCTAAGAATGATCAGCGAGATATCTGGAAAAATAGTAATCCTTCCTTTCAGATCACCAATTACCTGACGGGGACGGGAGTAGATTGGGGTATTCTCACCAATGGTCGGGAATGGCGCTTATATTACCGTCAAGCGTCCTCCACTGCCACGGAATTTTATCTGGTAGATTTGATGGAACTATTAGAAGGGGGAGATCGGCAAAAATTTCGGTATTTCTGGTTATTTTTCCGTCAAGAGGCTTTTATTAAGGATATTCACGGTCAGAATTTCCTTGAACGCGTCCGGGAGGGAAGTACCACCTATGCCACCAGAGTGGGTAACGAGTTAAAAGAGTTAGTCTTCGATCGCATTTTTCCCGATATTTCTAAAGGTTTTGTATCATTAAATACAGACATACAGCCAGACTTATTGTATGAGGCGAGTTTATCCTTGCTGTATAAATTATTATTTCTTCTCTACGCGGAAGCGCGGGACTTGCTGCCGGTGAGGGGAGACTATCGCGATTATAGCTTATTGCAAAAGACGCGAGAAATTGCCGTTAAAATCGATCGTCAGCAGGTCTTTAGTCGTACCTCGACGGGAATATACGATGCTCTCCTCAGTTTATTTCGCATTGTCGATCGAGGGGATGCTAATTTAGCCGTACCTCGTTACAACGGGGGTTTATTTGATATGGAAGAAGGCCGGGTGAATTGTTTTCTCGGTCAATATAAGTTATCCGATGCGGTTTTAGCGCCCATCTTAGACAAGTTAGCACGTTTTGAGGGACAGCCGATCGACTATAGTTTTTTGGGTGTGCGACAGTTAGGATCAATTTACGAAGGATTACTGGAATATCGCATCGTGATTGAGGGGGAATCGGTACATCTGGAAAATGATCGGGGGGAAAGAAAAGCCACCGGTTCCTATTACACTCCCGATTACATTGTTAAATATATTGTCAGTCATACCCTCAAACCAATTTTAGAGCAAAGAGCGCAACAGTTCGGGGATTTAATGACAGAAATCGCCACCCGAAGACAAGAAAGTGCCGATAGACGTTTAGGAAATCTCAGTCAGCAGGGATTACAAAAAGAGCTACAACGCTTAGAAAAAAAAGCGATCACCACCTTACTTGATCTTAAACTCTGTGACCCCGCCATGGGCAGCGGACATTTTTTAGTGGAAGCAGTGGACTATCTCACCGATGAGTTAATCCAGATTCTCAATCTTTATCCCGAAGATAATCCCGTTTTAACCATGTTGGAAACCACCCGACAAAATATTATCGACAATCTCCGACAACAGGGAATTATTCTCGATTCTCCCACCCTTGAACCAACGCAGTTAAGCTAAACGGCGCTTAACCTGCATGATCCAATAGCTATAACCCTTTTGGAGTCTATATCGGTGATCCGAAGTAAAAGCCGTTTAGCTTATTACAAAGAGTGGTGATGAAGCGCTGTATTTATGGGGTAGATATCAATCCGATGGCCGTAGAATTGTCCAAGGTTAGTCTCTGGTTACATTCTTTCACAGTGGGCGCACCTTTGAGTTTTTTGGATCATCATTTACGTTGTGGTAACTCTCTGATCGGAACTACCGCCAAGGACGCAGAAGCCGCTATGATTGAGGAAGAAAGTGGTCAATTAACTCTTTTAACCGGCCCTTTTGTCGGGTTACTTCGGGCCGCGGAAATTATGCGGGGAATTAGTACCCTCAGCGATGCGACTTTTGCAGAAGTGGAAGCAAGTGAACAGTTATTCCGTGATTTTGATAGTCAAGCTAAACCCTACAAGCGTTTATTAGATGTTTTCCTCTCTCCCTTTTTTGGGGTTAAAACTGCTATCGAGTTTCTGCAGCGTTACGGTGGCAATATATCGGCAATTAATTGGGATAAGTTACCCCCATCAGACCAACGAATTTTAGACCAAGCAGCTAGTTTATATAAAGATAAGCACTTTTTTCACTGGGATCTGGAATTTCCCGAAGTTTTTATCGATCTTGATTCCGCTTCTTGGAAAGATAACCCCGGTTTTGATGCAGTTATCGGTAATCCTCCTTATGATGAATTGTCAGAATCCGCTCTCGGTAGAGTAATTGACGAAAAACAATTTGTAGATAATACAGAAATTTATAAAGAAGCTAGAGCATTTAGAGTTAACTTATATCGTTTATTTGTTGCCAAAGCTATAAGTCTCGCTAAGAAAAATGGCTATCATAGCTTTATTGTTCCTATGTCACTGCTAGGTGATCGTTTTACATTTGAGTTAAGACGTAAGCTTTTACAAAAAACCAGTTTGATATGTATTGAAGCTTTTCCGCAAAAAGACGACCCCAATAATCGGGTTTTTCGTGAAGCAAAATTATCCACTTGTGTGTATGTTCTTTTTAATGGCATATTACCACTAGATTTCTCGATGAGAACTCATGACGGCAAAGATATTCTAGAATATTCTCGTCGATATTATGCTAATGCTGAAAAAATTGATAAATTTGATCCTGATAATTTATCTATACCAACAGTCAATCAGGAGTCTTGGAAGTTGTTATTAAACCTATGTGAAAATCCTAGATGTGTTTTATTTAAAACCATTGGTTATCCGACTCCTGGAGAGATTATGTTCAATCAGCAATTCAAAGAATTTATATCAGATGATCCTCCAGGTGAAATAGTTCTTCGTGGAGCGCATATAGGTCGTTATGAGTTTTACGAAAAGCCAAAACAAGGAAACCCAGTGTATTTAAATAAAACAAAATTCCTTGAAAAACGTGGTACAAATAAAGAAGTTAAAGCATACGATCATTTAAAGAGAAGAATCGCCTATCAAAGAGGTGCAGCAATCGATAATTATCGACGGATAATAGCAACAACTATTCAAGAGGGATTTTTTTGTTCTGACACAGTTGGTTATATTGTAGATACACAATATAAACTAGAAACAGTTCTAGCTTTTTTAAATTCAAAATTATCGGAATGGAGATTCAGCCTTACAAGTACCACTAATCATGTTAATGCCTACGAACTAAACGTAATTTTTATTCCTAAAATATCTTTTACCACAGCTAAAGATCGCCGTCAACAGTGCTTAGAGAAACTTATTAAAAGTTATCAAAAAAAGCAAGAGATATTAAAGAAAATCGAGGAGCATATTAGGAGAGAGGAAACTGATATAGTCCATGATATTCTGGCATACTTAGCAGAACAGATGATCGAGATAAATCGGGAAAAACAAAAAGAAATCAAAAGCTTTTTGAGATATTTAGAGAGAATGATCGGCAGTGCGATCAATAATTTAACCAACAAATCAAAAATCCAAAACTATCTCGGTGACTACCAAAAAAGCGAACCTCATCTTAGCTTCGAGCAACTTGGGGAGATACTGAAAAAGAACAAAAAGAAAATTAGCGTTAACTTGCTTGATCGCCAAATACAGGAAACCCTAGAAAAAGAATATCAAACCAGTCTAGAGAAACTTTTACCCCTAAAACAACAATTAAGCGCCACCGATGAATTGATTGATCTAATTGTTTATAAACTCTATGGATTAAGCGAGGAAGAAATTAAAATTATTGAAGGGAGAGAGTAAAAAAAAGAATCAGCTGCCCGCGTAATTAAATTACTTGTTGAGATACAGATCCCGTCGAGGTGGTATAACCGTTAAATTTACGGCCAATCCTGACTCGTATCGCAGAGAAAATGGTCGGCCATGATGTCCTCGAAGGTGAAAGAACAGTGAGAGGGAAAAGTCCGTATCGGTAAATCCGTCTCGCGTAAAGCCAAATCGACCCCGGCCTCGAAAGCATCGGATAAAGCCGTCGGTATCCGGGATTTTAAACTAGGATTACCCTCTAGATGCCGTCTGATCGCTCGTCTCTGTTCTCTAATCGTCAAAAACCAGCTGCGAGAACGTTTATCTGGCTGATATTCCCATTTGAGAAGATGTCCTACCAAAACGGTTAGACGGCTCACCAGTTCTCGATATTCTTGTTTACCCAAGGAAATGATT
>NZ_JADBRW010000457.1:0-14227 GCF_020247025.1 Microcystis sp. M109S1 | reverse complement strand
TCGGATTACGTTCACCTGATTATCGATGACAAACCTGACATCGCTTTATCCAAATTAATCGCTAACCTTAAAACAGTTAGTAGTCCCATTAATTAGAAAGGAATTTCCGGATTTGGCGGCAAAGTATTTCTACAATAAACCCTATTTTTGGACGGGAGGTTATTTCGTGGCTAGTTGTGGCGGCGTTACTGTCGAACAACTAAAAAAATACGTCGAGAACCAAAACTCCCCGAAAGTGGAAACGCTACCGCGTTAGTTTTATTCTGGTCGCGATTCATCTCCCGTTAACCGCTACGCAGTTTAACGGGAGTCCTCTCGCGACCTTGAGATAGGCTGTTCTGCATTTAAACTAGATCTCTTGCATAAAAAGCTCTCGGCGTAGCTGATGGGCAAAGAGTGAAAAATTACAAGGTTTCTTAATATTAATTTACAATAATCTCGTCGGCGCTGTCGGGTTGGTTCATTTCCGTTAGGGTTTGCCAACCTGATTGCCAGAGATTCGCGTCTTGCAACTGTTTAGCATTAATCCAGAAGCGGACAGTCGGATCGCAGGAAGCGACTAATTCGGCAAAAACCCATTGACCGCGATTTTGACGATTGATCACTTGAAAATGTCGCCAGCCCCATGTTTTTTGTTTTGCCGTCCATTTTGATCCCAAGAGATGGGGATATTTCTGTTTTTTGGGCATAAAAGTTAAGACATCTGAGTTCGGGATAGGCTAAAACCCTTATATTATCCTATGTCTGCCAACCCGATTCTTTTCCCGGAGCGATCGACTCGATGACAAACTGAAAAAAAGCCAGCAGAACAAAAGTCAAATTATCGGGGCGCTTAAGTGCGCCCCAGTTTTGGCTAATAACCGCGCCAAACACCAACCAAAACCCCTTGCACTTGTACTTGTTCGGTATTGGCTGTAATTGGTTGATATTTTTGATTAGAGGGTTGGAGAGTGATGATTTCTCCTTCTTGGTAGAAACGTTTTAAAGTAGTACCGTGGCCTTCGACTCTAGCGGCGACGATTTCCCCATTGGACACCGCTTCATTACCCGTCAGAGAACGCATAATCACCAGATCCCCATCGGCAATATGATCCTCGATCATACTGTCTCCGGAAACCCGCAGAGCATAACAGTCTTGACTGCGTTGCAACAGGTTAGAAAGATCGAGTTTTTCTTCCACATCGGTGAAGGGTTCCACTAAACCACCAGCAGCGATCGCACCGAGAACCGGTAAACCTTGCACTGGTTGTTTGAGAATCCGCAGAGTGCGTGCTTTTCCTTCTGTCCAATCAATATAGCCTTTGGCGCGTAAACGTTCTAAACGGCTTTGAATCGGTGCGGGAGAGCGTAAATTCATCGCTCGCATCATTTGCCGGATGGAAGGGGCGTGTTGAGTAGTGCGAATATACTCAATTAGCCAGTCGTACAACTCCTTTTGCGCTTGAGTAAGGGTTTCGAGGTTAGTCATGATCTATTTTCCTATCCTTGGGTTAAGATAATTTGTACTTTAGTTCATTTGTGTTTAACCTAGTACATCTTAACTTCATCGGCTGACTAAATCAACTGGTTATTAGATCTCTTGCAAAAATCAAAAATTGTCGTGGTTGGTTAGGAGTCGGTCGTCAGCCTTGAATCAGTTATCAGTTATCAGTTATCAGTTATCAGATGCGAGTTACAGCGTTTCTCAGATAGATGAGGTTCGTTCTTGCGGCTAAAATACTTGATTAGCAAGGTTTAATCTGTGCTTCACCTTGACGAGAAAGGCTGTATCGGTTCACTGATTACTGATTACTGTTCACTGATAACTGAAAAGTTTCCCCACTTCCCCACTTCATAATTAATAATTCATAATTCCCTCTCCCTGCTCATAGACAGTCTTAATGAGTAATTTAGATAGTCAACAGCTTATCTTCTGACCTAGCACTTTTTTTTAAAAAGTATCATTAATTTTTAAGTAGTCGGACATAAATTCTGTTGTCTATCTTAAGAAATGTAAATTGCCGCAATTCTTCCTGACGACCGACGACCGACGACCGACGACCGACTCCTTACCCCACCCACAGTTAACTTTACTTTTGTCCAACTACTTATTTATCAATTCTCAATATTAATTAACCCCAGTGTCGGTTGCTGGCAAACTCAGCAGCGTATTAAGAAAAAATAACGAATTGCTAGAAAGCCGAGAATCTGGATAATGATCGAGGTGGAGACAGAAAAATTGCTCTACTTAAGCCTGTCTGCCGTAAGCGTCCAATAGTAGATAGGGAGTCAAAAGCGACGCTCAAAGAAGATCCTTCGGTTGTCAGGGAAACGAGAGGATATTTAGTGCGAAATTGAGCCGTAAAAAAACTTAAAATCCCGACAAATATCGTAAAAACTAAGGGGAACACATGACCAAAAAAACCTATGCAACCATAGACGGTAACGAAGCCGTTGCGCGCGTTGCCTATCGTCTCAGTGAAGTAATCGCTATTTATCCTATCACTCCCTCCTCGCCTATGGGTGAATGGTCCGATAGTTGGGCGGCCGAACGCAGAGCTAATCTCTGGGGAACCATCCCTTCCGTAATCGAAATGCAGAGCGAAGGTGGGGCAGCGGGAACCCTGCACGGAGCGCTACAAACAGGATCTTTAACTACTACTTTCACTTCCTCGCAGGGATTATTATTAATGCTCCCCAACTTCTACAAAATTGCGGGGGAATTAACCTCTTCAGTGGTTCATGTGGCGGCCCGTGCTTTAGCAGCCCAAGGATTGTCAATTTTTGGGGATCATAGTGATGTCATGTCTGCCAGAAGTACGGGTTGGGCTATGTTAGCGGCTAATTCCGTTCAAGAAGCTCAAGATCTGGCGGCTATTGCCACAGCTACCACCCTAGAAACGCGGATTCCTTTTCTGCACTTTTTTGATGGTTTTCGTACCAGTCATGAGGTGCAAAAAGTCGAATTAATTAGCGATGAAACTCTCAAAGAACTGATCGATGAAGACCTAATTATTGCCCATCGTCAAAGGGCTTTAACTCCCGATCGACCGGTTTTACGAGGCACGGCACAAAATCCCGATGTTTATTTCCAGGCAAGGGAAAGCGTCAATCCTTTCTATTATGCTTGTCCCGATATCGCTCAAAAAATTATGGATCGTTTTGCCCAATTAACAGGACGGCAATACCATCTCTATGAATACCACGGTGCGCCCGATGCCGAAAGAGTGATTATTCTAATGGGATCGGGAGGGGAAACCGTCCATGAAACCGTTGATTATCTCAATCAAAATGGGGCTAAAGTTGGGGTTTTAAAAGTTCGTCTCTATCGTCCCTTTGCCGCCGAAAAATTACTGGCAGCTTTGCCCACCACGGTGAAAAAAATAGCCGTTTTAGATCGCTGTAAAGAACCCGGTGCCGGGGGCGATCCGCTATATTTAGACGTGGTAAATGCCTTTATGGAAGACTACGAAGGCAAGCTGCCGAAAATTGTGGGAGGACGCTACGGTTTATCTTCCAAAGAATTTACTCCGGCCATGATTGCTGGTATATTTGATAACTTAAGTCTCGACAAACCGAAAAATCACTTCACTATTGGTATCGTTGATGATCTCACCTTTACCAGTCTGGAATATGACCGCAGTTTTTCCACCGAACCGGACGAAGTAGTGCGGGCGGTTTTCTACGGTTTAGGTTCCGATGGTACGGTGGGAGCTAACAAAAATTCAATTAAAATTATCGGTGAAGATACTGATAATTATGCCCAGGGTTATTTCGTCTATGATTCCAAAAAATCTGGGTCTGTCACCGTTTCTCACCTACGCTTTGGCCCCCATCCGATTCGCTCTACCTATTTAATCACTGATGCTAACTTTATCGCCTGTCATCAGTGGGAATTTGTCGAACAATTTGACCTGCTAGAAACCGCTAAATCGAACTCAATTTTTCTCCTGAATAGTCCCTATCCACCGGAGGAGGTATTTAGTCACTTACCCCGCAATCTCCAGCAAACTATCATCGATAAAAATCTGCAAGTTTATACGATTAATGCCACTCAAGTAGCCAAAGAAGCGGGGATGGGCAGTCGGATTAATACCGTGATGCAGGTGTGTTTCTTTGCCCTAGCGGGGGTTTTGTCTCGGGAAGATGCGATCGCACAAATCAAAAAAGCTATCCGCAAGACCTACGGCAAGAAAGGCGAAGAAATCGTGCAGATGAACATCAAAGCTGTGGATTCTGCCCTAGAACACCTCTATCAAGTGCCAATTCCCGCCACTGTCACCCCGGAAGCTTTTGAATTAAGACCTTCGATTCCCGACACCGCACCCGCTTTCGTCCGAGAAGTCCTCGGCAAAATTATCGCCCGTCACGGGGATGAATTGCCCGTTAGCGCCCTTCCCAACGATGGTACTTATCCCACCGCCACTAGCCAATGGGAAAAACGCAATATTGCCCAAGAAATCCCCGTTTGGGACGCTGATGTCTGTGTTCAGTGCGGTAAATGCGTTCTCGTTTGTCCCCACGCCGTTATTCGCTCAAAAGTCTATGATGAGGCCGAATTAGCCACGGCCCCGGAAACCTTTAAAGTCGCTAATGCCAAGGATCACGACTGGAAAGGGCTAAAATTCACCATCCAAGTGGCCGCCGAAGATTGTACCGGTTGCGGTATCTGCGTTGATGTTTGCCCCGCTAAAAACAAATCGCAACCGCGTCTAAGAGCGATTAATATGGCTCCCCAATTGCCCCTGCGGGAACAGGAACGAGTTAACTGGGATTTCTTCCTTAATTTGCCTAATCCAGACCGTTCAAGCCTAAATCTTAATAAAATTAACCATCAGCAAATGCAGGAACCTCTCTTTGAGTTTTCCGGTGCTTGTGCCGGTTGTGGTGAGACTCCCTACGTTAAATTGGTCAGTCAGCTATTTGGCGATCGCATGATAGTGGCTAATGCCACCGGTTGTTCATCTATCTACGGAGGTAATTTACCGACAACACCCTGGGCAGTTAACGCTGAAGGTCGCGGTCCAGCTTGGTCGAATTCCCTCTTTGAAGATAATGCCGAATTTGGCTTAGGATTCCGAGTTTCCATCGATAAACAGGCAGAATTTGCCGCCGAACTGTTAGCAACCCTCGCTAGTGAAATCGGAGAAAGTCTAGCGGCAGATATTCTCAATTGTCACCAAGTCGATGAAGCGGAAATTTACGAACAACGGCAACGGGTAGAGGCCTTAAAATCCCGTTTAGGGCAATTAACCCCGACCACGCAGGTGAAAATGTTGTTATCCGTGGCCGATTATCTGGTCAAGAAAAGCGTCTGGATTGTCGGGGGTGACGGTTGGGCCTACGACATCGGTTACGGTGGCTTAGATCACGTTTTAGCTAGTGGTCGCAATGTGAATATTTTGGTCATGGATACGGAAGTTTACTCGAATACGGGCGGCCAGGCCTCGAAAGCTACTCCCCGCGCCGCCGTAGCTAAATTTGCTTCTGGTGGCAAACCCGGACCGAAAAAAGACCTCGGTTTAATGGCCATGACCTACGGTAACGTCTATGTGGCCAGCGTGGCTATGGGGGCAAGAAACGAGCAAACTATCAAAGCTTTCCTAGAAGCGGAAGCTTACAACGGGCCATCGTTAATTATCGCCTATTCTCACTGTATTGCTCACGGGATCAACATGACCACCGCCATGAACCATCAAAAAGAAGTGGTGGAAAGCGGTCGCTGGTTAATGTACCGTTATCATCCCGATTTAGCTAAAGAAGGCAAAAATCCCCTGCAATTGGACAGCCGTGAGCCTAAGCTTACCGTAGCGCAAACTCTCTACTCGGAGAATCGCTTTAAGATGTTGGCCACCAGTAAGCCGGAGGAAGCTAAACGTCTCCTCAAAGAAGCACAAGCAGATGTGGACACACGCTGGCAAATGTATCAGTATCTAGCAGCAAAAGGTACAGGGAGCAAGGAATAGTTATGAATCTACACACTACCTACATGGGTTTGCAATTGCGATCGCCGCTAGTCATCGGTGCGGCCGCACCCTTGAGCGAGGATATCGACAATATCAAGAAAATGGAAGACTTCGGAGCCGCTGCCGTGGTTTTACACTCCTTTTTCGAGGAGCAGATTAAACAGGAAAGACTGGCTCTACACCATCATTTTACCCACGGAGCCGAGAGTTTTGCGGAAGCTTTGACTTATTTTCCCGAACCGGAGGTTTTTCACATTGGTTCCGAGGAATATCTCAACCATATTCGCAAAGCCAAAGAAATGGTCGATATTCCGATTATTGCCAGTCTCAACGGTGAGACCTCTGGGGGATGGTTGGAGTATGCCATTCAAATTCAACAAGCGGGCGCTGATGCTTTGGAGTTGAATGTTTATTATGTTCCTAACGACCTGGAATTAACCGGAAATCACGTCGAACAAAACTATATTGATATCCTCAAAATTGTCAAATCGGAGGTATCAATTCCCGTCTCGATGAAGTTAAGTCCCTACTTTAGCAATACGGCCAATATGGCTAAACAATTAGCGGAAGCGGGGGCCGATGGGTTGGTATTATTTAACCGTTTCTATCAGCCGGATATCGACTTAGAAACCTTGGATGTTCACCCCAATATTATCCTCAGTAATCCCCAAGCAATGCGTTTACCCCTGCGCTGGATTGCCATGCTTTACGGTCGTGTACCGACGGATTTTGCCGCTACCAGTGGTATTCATAACGCCATCGACGTGATCAAAATGATGATGGTGGGGGCAAAAGCAACTATGTTAGTTAGTGTTTTATTACGCCACGGTTTGGAGGAAATTATCAAGATCGAACAGGGTTTATTGCATTGGTTGGAAGAAAATGAGTATGAATCGATCGAGCAGTTAATTGGCAGTATGAGTCAAATGAATTGCCCAGATCCTAGCGCTTTTGAACGGGTACAGTACATGAAAGCTCTGCAAAGTTACGAACCTGTTTGGAAACGTTTTCAAACCACCAGCAAATAAAAGTGGGAAGTGGGGAGCTTTTTTCAGCGATCAGTAAACAGTAAACAGTAATCAGTGAACAGTAAACAGTAATCAGTTATCAGTTATCAGTGAACTGATAACTTAAGTAGGTAGGCGTTAAAAATTATCAGACACCCCCCTTATCAAGGGGGGATTAAGGGGGGATCGAACCTAAAATCCATTTTAAATTTAATTATAACCAGCTACTTAACTGAAACCTGAAAACTAACATCTGATAACTGATAACTGATAACTGATAACTGATAACTGATAACTGACTCCCGACAAAGAAAAAAAAATCCTGGAGGATATAACCATGAGCGAGAATCAAAGGAAAAAAATCGGCATTCTGACCAGTGGTGGCGATTGCCCGGGGTTAAATGCGGTAATTCGTGCCGTGGTGAAAGCATCAAAACTCAAGGGTTGGGATGTGTACGGCATTCCCTACGGGACCGACGGTTTTATGCAGATTGCCGAGGGAAAATATCACCCCCAAGATTTGATCCTGACTCACCATGGCTATAACCTGCCCGGGATATTGAAAGGATTAGACGTTTTGCAGTTTCTTAGTGGTAGTGTCTTGGGTTCTTTGAGCAAAGGACATCCCGAAAACCCAGAAATTGCCACGAAAATCCTGCAAGGATACGAAATGCTGGGATTAGATGCCCTGATCGTCGTCGGGGGCGATGGGAGCATCGATATCATCTATGATCTCGCCCAGAAAGGCAATTGGAATATTATCGCGGTTCCCAAAACCATCGATAATGACGTTCCCTATACGGAATGGGCCGTCGGTTTTACCACTGCCGTCGATATCGTCACCCAAGCTTTGTATGATCTCACCTTTACCGCCGCTAGTCACGAAAGGGTGATGATTGTGCAGGTGATGGGTAGAGATGCCGGTCATTTAGCCCTTCATGCTGGGATTGCTGGGGGTGCCGATGCGATTTTTATTCCCGAATTAACCCCTGCTCTCACTCCCGAAATTATCGACGGTTGTTGTCGTCATTTGGCAGAATTACGCGCTCAAGGTCGTCAATTCGCTCTCATTGTAATTTCTGAGGGTGTTAAAAACGAAAATAACCAAAAAGAGAAGTATATTGCCGATTATTTAGAAAAATTGATAGTTGACAAAACTCGCTCTTTGTGCGTTACCGATCCCGTCTTCTGTTATCTCAATTCCATGGATGTGCGGGCCATGTCTTTGGGACACCTGCAAAGAAGTCGTCCTCCTTTGTCCATGGATCGACTGTTAGCCACGGCTTTCGGCATTAAGGCTGTAGAATTAATCGAACAGGGAAAACTCGATCGCGTGGTGATTTGGCGCGGGGGACAAGTGCGTAGTTTGCCCCTGAAACCAGTGATCAAAATTATCAAACAATGCCATCAAGAGAATCGCTGTGCCTATCCCGTGGATCCTGATGGTTTCGTCGTCAAAACGGCCCGTTCTTTGGGAATTTACCTAGGGGAAAATACCACAACCGAGACGGCAGTGGTTCCGCAAGCTGTGGAGGTGTTGGTTTAGTTATAATAAAGCGAGAAGGGTTGCTCATACCTTCTCGCTTGGTTAATTGGTTAAGATATTTAATTCTGATTGCTTCTAATCTCCTGAATATCTTGCCAAAAATCGGCTCTTGTCACATTTTTTAAGGTCTGTTGACGTTCTTGAGTATAGTCACCAAAACCCCATCCAGTATCTTGTAAAAAGCGAATAGCATCGACTTGTCCTAATTCTTTAACTAATGCTTAATAGCCTTTTTGTCTTAGCTCAATTGGTGTCATTGTTTTCATCTCCTTGTAATAGCAAAGTTTCCATTAACCAAGTAACAAGATTATCCAATTTTACTTGCAATAATTTACTGCATTTTATGGCTTTTCTAAGTAATCTGTCATCAGTGATTAACAATACATCTATTCTAGCATATTCGGCGCAAGCGATGTGAAAAGAATCATAAAGATCAAATCCTAAATATATAACCAATACTGTTTAACTGTTGTCCCATTCTTCATCACTAATACCCGCTTGTTTGAGAATTTCCTTAACTAAATCTATAGAGATTTCTTGATTTCCATGAGGGTTAGGGATGCGAATTTTATGTTGACCCTTTTTCATAAATTGATGTTTACTACCAGAAAAAGGTCCTGTGTAACCTAAAGCTTTCAATTTTCTGATTAATTTTCTGCGAGAAATTGCTGATGGCATAACTAAACTTCTGCAACTGTTGTAACTTTAATTTCTAATCCATCTATGATAGGTAAAGGGTCGCCATCTTGTAATTTTAAAATGATCCATTCTTCTAGAACTTCTAGTAAGTCTTGACGGCATTCTTCAACGGTCAAGCCATTTCCCCAAACGCCTTGAAAGCCTTCTATTTCAGCAAACCAAGTACCGTCATTTAGCCTTTTGTATTGTGCTTGCTGTAAGGCTTTTTCATAATAATTGGGTAAGATCATTTTCTTCTCTAAATCTCCATAATATGTAACTACAAGGATTATAAAGCAAATAATATAGTGGTACAGGCACACTTCGGCAAGCGGTTATTGAGCGTAGTCGAAATGCAGTGCAAGTCTTGCCTGTAACAGGCTGGAAGCTTGTACTACTATTTAAGGCGATCGCATTTAATCCCTGTCAAATCATAGAATTATTCTGCCATCAAATCATAGTCCATCACATAATCACATAAATCACAGTCAAGACGATTTACCCCCAATCCCATCACACAAAGCCCTATCCTCCTCCCTGACACCAGAATTAGGATTGTGCAAATAAGCCCGTACCCAAGCGCAACTACGCCCCATTAAAGCGTCTAAATCCCAACCATTGCTCCCATTCCACAGTTTGATAGTCTTGTCAACACTGCCAGAAGCCAAAGTCTTGCCGTCGGGGCTGAAACTGACGCTATTGACAAGGTTATCATGCCCCTTGAGGGTGCGGATTTCTTTGCCTGTTTCTACATTCCAGAGTTTGATGGTGTTGTCACCACTACCGCTCACCAATGTCTTGCCGTCGGGACTAAAATTAACGCTTGTGACAGGGCTATCATGCCCCTTGAGGGTGCGGATTTCTTGGCCTGTTTCTACATTCCAGAGTTTGATGGTGTTGTCACCACTACCGCTCACCAATGTCTTGCCGTCGGGACTAAAATTAACGCTATAGACACTACTATTATGCCCTTCTAAAGTATAGCGTTCACTTCTCACCCCATTTCTCGCCGCCGGTTCAGCAATAGCTAATCTTAACTCACTTTCATCCATATCCGTTAACATCTTGCTATACTGATCATGGATTTTTCCTAAACTGGGATAAGGACTTAATTTATCTAAAAAATCCGCCCTCATCGTCATCACAATTTTAACCAAACTATCATTCTTTTCAATTAATTTAATCAAACTTTTAATAAAAATATCCGTTTCTGTCTTCGGTGTACGAGTAAATAATTCCTCAAATTGATCAATAAAAATAAACCATAAATCAGAATTATTTTTTAATCCTTTAACCACCTTAATTAAAGTATCTTCCTTAACAGCTTGTGCTAATTTCGCTTGAGATTGTGTATATCTATTCCCTAAAAGACAACCATAAAAAGACTCAAAGGGATTAACATCAGGAACAAAAGTTAAATTAACCAATCTATTCGCGCCAAAATCATCCTTTAACTTAGGAATTAAACCCGCTTGCACGAGAGAAGATTTACCACTTCCCGACGCACCTAAAAGCAATAAAACATTCTTTTGCTTTAAATAATCGGTTAACTCAATAATCCAATTATCTCGCCC
The DNA here is from genome assembly GCF_020247025.1 of Microcystis sp. M109S1. Taxonomy (NCBI): domain Bacteria; kingdom Bacillati; phylum Cyanobacteriota; class Cyanophyceae; order Chroococcales; family Microcystaceae; genus Microcystis; species Microcystis sp. M109S1. The sequence continues at coordinate 3,477 of NZ_JADBRW010000457.1, read as the reverse complement.
AAAAAACCTATCCTTATCATCTACCTCAAACTTCCTTAAACCCAAATAAGGTGAACCCGTAATTAAAGTTTGAGCCTGAATCTCAACTCCTGACTTTTGGGTAATAATATATTGATTGATTACACCGCCACTAATATCACCCGCAATTCCCTTAAATTCACCATCACCAATAAGACCTTTAACATCACCCCCTATTTCTGAATAATAACTTTTATCAGTCATTTTTGCTACCCCAAAATTATTCTTTTAAAGTTAACTTTAAATTGCAGTTTTAGAATTAGCACTCTTTAAGGACTTCCTACTAAACCAAACAATTTAGCCAAACCGCCTAAAATCGTTACAATTAAAGCGACTAAAATCCCTCGACTGACGAACTCTTGATTCTCTAAGCGCTTTTCCAAGCCATCAATTTTTCCCTCTAAACGCTTCTCACTACCATCAATTTTTCCCTCTAGACGCTTCTCAATACCATCGATTTTTTCCTCCAGACGCTTCTCGACACCATCAATTTTTTCCTCCAGACGCTTCTCGACACCATCGATTTTTTCCTCCAGACGCTTAATTTCACCTTTAACTTCACTAAGTTCAATCTTAATATCAGTAACATCTTTTTGAAGATTGTCTAACTTTTGATTGATTTGAATTAGAAAATCTTTAAGTTCTACCTCAACAGTAATTGACATAAATTTCCCTCCTAAATAATCCTCAACTAATTAATGTTCTGACTAATATTTCCACCACTAATATCTCCTGCAATTCCCTTAAAAGTACCATCTCCCACCATTCCTTTAATATCACCACCAACATTAATATTATACTTACCTGTAGCAAATTCTTCAGGTTTTAATTGCTTAAGTAATTCTTCTGCTGTCTTAATAACCTCTGCATCTCTATCAATTTTTGCTTCAAGTAACTCTTCTTTGAGCAGTGTTTTTACCCCCTCTGAATCTGGTTTTTTCTCATGTTTATCGACGATATCACTATCATCTGTTTTCCCTTTTTCTGCAAATTTCTTCTTAATCAACGCTTTTAAACCCTCATAAGCATCCTTAACGGCTGTTCCTGCCGTATCCTTAGCAGCAGCCGCCGCACCAGCAGCCAACGCAGCGAGAATTAGAGAAATCGGTTCCATTGCCTGAGACTCCAAATTAGATATTGCTGACTCAATCTTAGATCAAAGCAAAGTATCTGACGCAATTATGGCGCAGGTATTGGGCGCGGATGGCTTGCTCGTCGGGGTTGTTGGCTACTACTGCCAGTTGCACATAGGTGGGATAGTAGCGACAGAAGGTGTAAATCCCACTGTCATCTAGGAGCCATTGGGTGAAGATGCCCTGCTTGTTCGGTAAAAATCGTTCGCACTGAGGGATGATTTCGACGGGATAGCCGAAAATCTGGACAAAACTGGGAGTAGCAGTCCTCTAGATGCGCCCAATCAAGCGCACACTCAGTATGAAAAACGTTGTCATGAAAATTGCTCAAATTCACTTTAACCTAGATTTGTAGAAGTTGGATTAAATTATCTCAAGGGAACAAAACCAGCTTTTTCAATTAATTCCTGTCCTTGATCGGTTAATAGTAAATTAGCGTAAGCTTCCCCCGCTTGTTCGTCTAATTGACCATTTTGTTTGATAATAACAAAAAGACGACGGGTGATCGGGTATTCTCCCTTTTGAAAAGCTAATTCATTCAGTTGATTACGCTTCTGGGGACATTGGGAAGACGGGATCGAAGGTTCTTGATAGGGGGCAACTAACTTATTTTCGCTTTTACCGAGGGGTAAAGTTTTAATTCCACACTGGGGAACTACTTCCGGTGCAGAAGCATAGTAAATTCCTCCCGGATTTTGGGAAACCTTTCTGAGAGCGGGAGTTGTACTATAAATGTACTGAGTGCTACTCCCAAAATCGGCTTTTTCTAAAACCTGATCGATAAAAAATTCCACGGTTCCCCCATCTTCCTTGCGTCGGGAATAGGGAATAATGGCTAAATTAGGCCCGCCCACTTGCTGCCAATTGCTAATTTTTCCTGTATAAATATCTTTTAACTGGGTAATTGTTAGACCGGAAACCGGTAAATCGGGATGAACCGCGATCGCAATTCCATCGATAGCCACGGGAACCTCTTTTAAGGTCAATCCCCGTTGTTGAGCGCGTTGTATTTCCTCATCTTTGAGCGATCGAGATGCTTGGGAAAAAGCCAATTGATTCTCGATTAACATCCGAATACCGCTGCCGGTGCCGGGGGTTCCCGTAGTGGGATCGGTATAGACGAGGCGAAATTTCGGCCAGACTTGCTGGATGATAAAGTCCACTTTCTTGCGAATCGGGGCCCAAGTGGTACTTCCCCCGTAGTTAAATAATCCTTCCGGGACATTTTTAACCGCAGCTAACGTTTCGGAAATTTGATTATTCGAGGAGGAGGAAGAAGAAAAATTAGATCGATCATTGAAATTGGGAAAGGTTTTGTTGAGCAACCACCAAGCAATTCCTCCTAAAAGTGCCGATGTCACCATAACCGTCAACAGCAGGGGAAGAATTTCATTTTTCTGGGACATAAAATCAGGATCAGGCTTCGGACTACTTTAATGATAATACCAGCTTTTTTTAATGACCCTAGCTTTTACAATTCTGTCGGGTTGTGCCAAGGGTTAAGGATAAACCATAGAGACACGAACAACAGAAAGGAGAGGACAGATTCGATGAGTAAAACCTATCAGATAAAGGACAAGATAGCGATATAACCTGCTTGAGCATCTTCTCCTGTTGACTGGCTACAGATATTCGAACAGCAAAAAACTTGAACAACAAAAACTAGAAAAGCAAGGGATGGAGGCAACCCCATCCCCAAACTAGACAATTAGGCTATTCTTTTTTATACATCACCTCCACCACGGTATGTACGTTACCTCTGGGATGAAAATCTCCCTTAACTTTCATCTGCAAGGGTTCGCAAGCGGCCACCAAATCATCTAAAATTTGGTTAATTGCTTCTTCGTGGGAAATATAACGATCGCGATAACTATTAATATAAAGTTTAATCGCCTTTAATTCCATCACCTTTTGATCGGGAACGTAGCTAAGATAAATAGTGGCAAAATCGGGATAACCGGAAAAGGGACACTTACAGGTATATTCCGGCAGAGTGATCTGAATATCGTAATTTCTGCCAGGGCGTGGATTGGGGAAAGTAATTAATGTTCCTTCGGCAATTTCTCTTTCCCCGTACTTAACTTCAATTTTTTCGGAAGACTGAACCATGTTTTTTCCTAACTAGACACTGTTTCCTATCATAGCTGGAATATTCTCTTAAGAGGCGTTACCGAATCAACAGTTGACATCCTCGCCGCCCTAAAAGTGCGGCGATTCCTAAACCTCACGATTTAAGTTTCTGCTTCAACCACCGTTGCATACCACGGTTAAAAAACCATGTACTGTCTTACACAAAGTCCACAGACTTTCGCGACCTTTCAGAAGC
>NZ_JADBRW010000456.1:0-8285 GCF_020247025.1 Microcystis sp. M109S1 | reverse complement strand
GTCAGTCTGTAGAGCGACCATAAGACCAGAACAGAGTAAATCTGTTAAGGCAGGTGCGGAACCCCGCAAGGGAAAGAAGCAGAAACCCAAATCGTGAGGTTTGGGAATCACCGTCCGTTTTACGGCGGTGAGGATGTCAACGCTGTTTACTCGTTCACTGCTTTCAATATTGCAGTAAGATTGTACTGAAAATCGAGGTTTCAGGGTGAAAAATGCTATTAGGTACTTAAGTAATTAGCTTTTGTCCCTTGCTTGCCCCACCTCCCACCTCCCCCTTACCTGTACGGGCGGGAAAAAAGTTTTTTCGGGTACAGGAAGTATGTAAAATGGAATGTTGATCTTTCTTGGCCTAAACAGCATTTCATGATTTCGAGTAACGACTTTCGGAGCGGTACGACCATCGAGATAGATGGCTCTGTCTGGCGGGTGGTAGAATTCCTGCACGTCAAACCGGGTAAGGGATCGGCCTTCGTGCGAACCAAGTTAAAAAATGTTCAGACCGGCAACGTGGTAGAACGGACGTTCCGGGCGGGGGAAACCTTGCCCTCAGCCACGATCGAAAAGCGCACCATGCAGCACACCTACAAAGAAGGCGATCAGTTTGTCTTCATGGACATGGAGACTTTTGAGGAAGCAACTCTCACCCCGGTACAAATGGGCGATCGAGCCAAGTATCTGAAAGAAGGAATGGAAGTCAATATTCTCTTTTGGAATGATCAAGTGTTAGACATAGAATTGCCCACCTCGGTAATCTTGGAAATCACCGATACGGATCCAGGAGTCAAGGGAGATACGGCCACCGGTGGCACCAAACCGGCGATCGTAGAAACGGGAGCGCAGGTGATGGTTCCCCTGTTTATTTCTATCGGTGAAAGGATTAAAGTCGATACCAGGGATGGTTCCTATCTGGGACGGGAATAATTGTGATGAGAAGCCCAGAAATGAGGCCTTAGGGGCGGGTTTAGGACTAAAGCCAGTTTGTTCCGAGCCTGTTTCCCAAAACTTAGCCGCTAGATGCGAAAAATCGACGGTTTGGTAGGTGCGAATTTGGATTTGTTGCTTTTTATTTGCGAGGGGATTTCAGAGCGGTGACTATTGATTACAACGAAATTCGAGAACTGATCAAAACATTGGCAGCAACGGATATCAGTGAATTTAGCCTGAAAAGTGCAGATTTGGAGCTAAATATCCGCAAAGGAACCGTTAATACTGCCCTTGGGCCTCTCCCCGCTCCCTTGCCGGTGGTGACGGACCCGGTCGCCGCTCCAGTGGTAGCCGCAGGTCCCACCCCGGTCCCAGAAACTCCCACTCCCGAACCCGTAGCCGCCGCTATGGATAAAAAATGGCTGGCGATTACCTCTCCGATGGTCGGCACTTTTTATCGCGCTGCTGCTCCCGATGAACCGTCTTTCGTGGAAAAAAACGATCGGATCCGTGTCGGACAAACGGTCTGTATCATCGAAGCGATGAAGTTGATGAATGAAATCGAAGCGGAGGTGGCCGGGCAAATCGTCGAAATCGCCGTCGCTAACGGTGAACCGGTAGAATTTGGTCAGACGTTAATGTGGGTTAATCCCGAATAGATAGAATGAAAGCTATCCTCATGACCGCCGTGGATGTCCTACAGCTTAAGGAAGTCCCCACCCCGAAAATTAGTCAACCGCATCAGGTTTTAGTAGCATTAAAAGCCGCTGGTGTCAACCCTATTGATACAAAAATTCGTAAACGCGGCACTTTTTACCCCGAGCAAATGCCGGCTATTTTGGGCTGTGACGGGGCGGGAATTGTCGAGGCCGTTGGGGCGGCGGTGCAGGATTTTCGCCCCGGGGATGAAGTGTATTTTTGTAACGGCGGACTGGGCAAGGCCGGCACGGGAAATTATGCTGAATATGCCCTGATCGAGGCGGATTATCTAGCCCACAAGCCGAAATCTCTTTCTTTTGCCGAGGCGGCCGCTGTACCTTTAGTTTTAATCACCGCTTGGGAAGCACTCTATGATCGCGCCCGTCTTCAGTCGGGACAAAGCGTACTTATCCATGGCGGGGCCGGGGGTGTTGGTCATGTCGCGATTCAGTTGGCGAAACTGAGGGGAGCTAAAGTTTATACGACGGTGGGAAATAGCGATAAAGAGCGTTTAGTGCGGCAATTAGGGGCAGATTACCCGATTTTATACAAACAAACCGATTTTGTCTCGGCGATACTTCAACAAACCGCAGGGAAAGGAGTAGATATCGCTTTTGATACGGTGGGAGGGGAAACTTTTGGGCAAACTTGCCGAGCGGTGCGAGTGTACGGCGATATGGTGACGATTTTGGAACCTACGGGCAGCTGGAAGGAAGCGCGCGATCGCAATTTGCGGATTAGTTTAGAATTAATGTTAACCCCGGCTTTGATGGGACTGCCAGAAGCGCAAAAATATCAAACAGAAATTCTCAGACAAGGGGCGCGTTTAATTGATGAGAAAAAGTTAACTATTCATCTCTCCCAAACCTTCCCTTTAGCGGCAGCTATCAGCGCCCATCAATTGCTAGAAACTGGTTCGGTGACGGGGAAAATAGCCCTAATTATCGACTAGAAATCTGCTTGTCACTATTTTCTCTCATAAGCTGCCCGCGTATTTAGGGTTGGCTGAATAAATCTAAAAACCTTATCCAACAAGGTTTTTAGACTTTTTTGACCTCAAAAAGTGCCGACCCTTGCAGTGATTGGGGGGAAAATTCAGGGACTTTTTCCCTGAAAATTAGGTAATTGACCACCTGAAAATGGGTAAAACCCCACACCCCACACCCCACACCCCAACCCCCAACCCCCAACCCCCAACCCCCACCGAAAAACTTTTTGCTGCAGACCCTAGATAGTCAACAGTTTAGTTGAAACCCGATTAAATTTTCGATCGCTTTGACCAAATCTTGATTAGTCCAATTCCGGTACAGACAAGCGGCGATCGCACATCCCCCCGCACCCACTCCCTCTTTGACAAAACCCTGTTGATAAGCTTGCAAAACCGGGTATTTAGAGGCAGAAAAGTCTAATTGTGTGGCTAATAAAGGCAATTTTCCGATCATGCGGGCTAATCCCACCGTATCCCCCGTTTTATCTTCCGCTACCCAGCGAGTTGTGCCGACGATGATATTTTCCCAGTTAACCGGATAGGCATATTTAGCCACTAGAGCTTGAATTAGGGCAGAAACGGCTAACATTTGGGTTCCTCCGGCGAGGAGTACCCCACCCTGCCGACTGGCGGCAATCGCCATGCCAGCGACGAAAATCTGCTGAGGATCGCCTAGTGCGGCGATTACCTCAAAAGGATCAAAAAATTCTTTTCTCCCCAATCCCTGCTCAACTATTGCCTGTTTCTGAGCATGATTGCACTGGGGATGGCTGCTATTAACTTTGTCCTTGGCCTGATAACCCAATCCCGTTAAAATAGCGAGGGCGGTGGTGGTGCCACCGACCACACACTCGCCGATAATTAGATAACTAGACTGGCGGGCTAATTTTTCTCCCCAGGTTAATCCTTGGGCGAACAGGTGTTTTACTATGGGGAGATCTAGGGCGCGGCCGGTGGAGAGACAACGGGCCGGTTGTCCCCCCAGTTCGATATAATCGACGGCCGGGGGTAAGGGTAAACCCGCATTAAAAACCCGGACGGGAATGGCTAGATTTTCCACCACGGCGCGGGTAATATAGGCAGGAGAAGCACCTACCGTTAGGGGAGGTAAGGGATAACGGGGATGGGGAGAAACCCCTTTAACGACAAATTCGGCATCGGCGATCGCTGTATATTTTCTATCTTCCGGGGTAGCACCGGCGGTGGAGATTCCGGGGATTAATCCCGTCTCGGTAAACCCCAAAACTAGGGCAAATATCGGACAAGATTTTTGATGGCGCTGTAACCAATTTTGCCCCCGTTCGATTTCCGTGTAAATTTTAATCATCTGTTGATTTTGTCCTATTACTTATCACTATTTCGCTCTCTCCATGAGATGATCTTTGATTTCGACATATTTAGGAAATAAGTTATCAATACTAGCCAGTTTTCCCCCGTATGCTAAGGCTGTAGCCATAATAATACGGTCAAAAGTATCTTTGTGAATGGGAGATAAATTAACGGCTCTAATGGCAATTTCGGGGGTAATTGAAAATATATCTATTTTAGCTACTGTTAAAGCTTGTTGAATCCACTCTTGAAGGGGATAACTGAATTCTAATCTTCCCCGTTGGTTAGCAAGGGCTATTTCATAGCAAGAAATGGGTGAAACTCCGAGAGATTCTGCTAACTCAAATTTTTCTAGCCAATGATCGAGAAATCTGTCAAAATTGCCATTTATTAACCACAACCAAATATGAGTATCAAGCACAATTACTTCAGACATTCCCAATCTTCTTCATCTACAATAGGACTGACCATATCACCTAGTATTTTAGCTTTATCCACCATATTCTCCACTGGAAAACGCCGTTTGAATAAGGATGGTTTTTCTTCTAATAAGTTGTTTTTGCTGGCGGTAAAATTTTTAATTAATTGATAAAGTTCATCTAGTTGTTCTTCAGGTAAATTATCAATTGCTGTTTGAATAAGTTCTTTAACAGTCATAGTTTTACTCTCTATTGTCTGAACTTGAGTAATATTATAACACAACGGTTCATTCAATAAAGGGGCTCATCTTTAGATTTTACCTAAAATACAGCATTCGGTTGGGTTGAGCAACTAACTGTGAAGTCAAGAGTCAACCCAAATTAGGCGCATTATCGCATTTACATAAGGACAATTATACATATCCTTTAGCTTGAGCAATGATGATAAATTTACCTAATTGTGTCAATTAATTCTCGGTATATTTTTTCCGATTTACAATTGTTGTCCTAGCTTTATCTAAGGTTTTATATTTAGCCACAATTTATTTGTTGTTCAACTATTACCTTAATCAACTCTTGTGGTAATATTTCTAGATAATCTAACGTCGTATCTGTATCCCCAATATACTGTGATCCTGATTCTTGAATCCATTCAATAAATCGGATAACATAACAACTATCATTAATCGTTTCTCATTCATCATGTAAAATAAAATCAGCTTTTTTGGGTAGCAAAGATTGAATTTTAGCCTTTAAAAGTGGAGGATGAATTAAATTATTGTCTTCCTGTAAAGACTGCTCAAAAAACTTCAAACTTTCTCCGTATTTGGTAAGCTAAGACGCATTTAAACCGCTTATTCTTAGATTAGCGGAATCTCCCCCAATGCAAGAGTGCCTTATCTCAACAAGTAATTTAAACACTTAACAGCTTATGTCTCCCCTGTCTTCTGCAATTATCGATACTTGGCGACGTTTTTACCGAGATCCCCTGGCGGTAATAGGAGCGATCGCATTAATGATAATTATTCTTGCTGTCCTATTCGGTCCGATTTTCTATCGAGTCCCTATCGATGCGATCGATTTCAGTCAAGCTACGGCTCCCCCTAGTTTAAAACATCTTTTCGGGACTAATGATCTAGGCCAGGATCAATTGGCGAGAATCTTGGTGGGGGGTCGAATTTCCCTAGCGGTGGGCATTGCTGCTATGATGGTGGCGATGATTCTAGGGACAGCGATCGGGGCTATTTCTGGGTTTTACGGGGGCGCGATCGATGGCTTATTGATGCGATTAACGGATTTATTCCTATCTTTGCCCCAATTGCCCCTACTTTTACTGATTGTCTATCTATTTCGCGATAGTATCAAAAAAATCGCTGGACCGGAAACGGGCATTTTTATCCTTGTGGTTTTGGTAATCGGGGGTTTAAACTGGATGTCGGTGGCGCGATTGGTGCGGGGAAATTTCTTAAAAATACGGGAGATGGAATTTATCTCGGCTGCGATTGCTTTGGGGGCCAGTCCTTTCCGTTTAATCTGGGTGCATTTATTGCCTAATGTTTTGGGAATGATTATCGTGGCGGCTACTTTAGCGGTGGGTAATGCGATTATTACCGAGTCAACCCTGAGTTTTTTGGGTTTGGGTTTCCCCCCCGATGTGCCGACTTGGGGCCAAATGTTATTTAAAGCTAAAGATTACTTGACAACTGCCCCCCACTTGGTCATTTTTCCCGCTCTAGCTATCGTGATCACGGTGTTAAGTATTAATTTTATCGGTGATGGTTTACGGGATGTCTTTGATCCTAATGTTTAAGGAAGCGTAGAAGTGGATAAGTACCGAAAATTACCCAGAACCTCTATGATGATCAGTAGCGATGGTGAGGAAATAAATACTGTGAGTAGCGTAACTGTCATTAGCGATCAGAAGTTTGACCAAGAGGTTTTTGAGGTCGAAAAACCCGTTTTAGTCTATTTTTGGGCGAGTTGGTGCGGTCCGTGTCGTCTGGTATCTCCCTCGATCGATTGGGTGGCGAAAACCTACGGCGAACGGCTAAAAGTAGTTAAACTAGAAATAGACCCTAACCCCAACTCGGTGGCTAAATGTGATGTGAAAGGTGTTCCCGCTTTACGCATCTTTAAAGATAACGAAATTATTGCCACTCATGAAGGGGCGATCGGCAAACAACAATTACAATCTTTTATCGATACCTATGTCAGCTAATTAGGTATCTGTGGTTATGAATAACTTAACCCTAGCACACCGCTTACAGGCACTCCAATCCAACGTTTTTGCCGATATGGATCGGGCAAAAGCTGCCAGTAGAGAAGCGGGTAATACCATTATCGATCTTTCGCTCGGTTCCTCCGATCTTGGTGCTGCTCCCCACGTTATCGATGCTATAGAGCGATCTCTCCACGATCCTCACACCCACGGCTATTTACTCCATAATGGTACACGAGACTTCCGAATAACTGCCGCTAACTGGTATAGCGATCGCTTTGGTGTCCCCGTCGATCCGGAAACGGAGGTTTTACCCCTAATTGGTTCTCAGGAAGGCACGGCCCATCTACCTTTGGCCCTTCTCAACCCCGGGGATTTTGCCCTGCTCCTCGATCCGGGTTATCCCTCCCATTTGGGCGGTGTTGCCCTTGCCGGCGGTCAAATCTACGGAATGCCAATTTTGGCAAAAAATGACTTTCTGCCGGTTTTAGAGGACATTCCTGACCTAGTGCTGGCACAATCGAAGCTGATGGTCTTGAGTTATCCCCATAATCCCACCACAGCGATCGCGCCTTTAGCATTTTTCCAAAAAGCGGTTGATTTTTGCCGTCAGCATAATTTAGTTTTAATCCACGATTTTCCCTATCTAGACATCTTTTTTGCGGGAACATCGCCTCCCCCGTCAATTTTACAGGCCGATCGAGCTAAAACTAATTCGATCGAGTTTTTTACCTTTTCCAAGTCCTATAATATGGGCGGTTTTCGCATCGGTTTCGCCATTGGCAACCCGCAGTTAATTATGGCTTTGCGACAGATTAAAGCCATGGTTGATTTTAATCAGTATTTGGGCATTCTCAACGGTGCGATCGCTGCTTTAACTGGTAATCAAGATTCGGTCAAAGAAACCGTCGCTATCTTCCAAAAACGCCGGAATGTGTTTATTAATGCCCTAAATCGCATCGGTTGGTCGGTTCCCACTCCGGCTGCCACTATGTACGTTTGGGCGAAAATTCCCCCCAGTTGGCCGGGTAATTCCGTCGATTTTTGTCGGCAATTGGTGGCCCAAACTGGTGTCGCTGTTTCCCCCGGTTCCGGTTTTGGTAAGGGTGGTGAGGGGTATGTGCGTTTTGCCTTAGTTCACGATCCCGATATTCTAGAGGCCGCTGTGGATAAAATTGGCGCTTTTTTGGGATAAAACCGATATTCTAAGCAGTGGTTATGCTGCAATGGATAACTTTCGCCTTGTTGCTTCTGATATTCCGGGTGATATTGGTAATGTGTCCACTCCCAAACTTTCTAGTATTATCGGATTAGGCATACTAGGTAGTGGTTTAGTGGTGCGTCGCCTCGCTAAACGTCGTTAACCGGTGTGGGGTGAGGAGATGAGTTAAAATTTCCCTAATTCCCTACCTTTGCAGTTAAAAGCTTTAATTGTGCTGCTGCCTTTGTAATTCCTCGATAGTTGCGGGGGATAAATCGGTAAATCGGGCAATTTCTGGGATAGGAAAGCCGGCGGATAGCATTTTCACGGCAATTTGTCGAGCTTTTTCCTCTTTGCCTTCCTCTTTGCCTTCCTCTCTGCCTTCCTCTAAAATATCTTGATAGATGACGGATTCTCTCATAATGTCACTCCGAAGGATTTTTTTAATCGTCTCTCGATTTAATACTAACCCGGCGAGAATACTGGTGGCGGCAGCGAGATTGCTTT
>NZ_JADBRW010000455.1:0-25501 GCF_020247025.1 Microcystis sp. M109S1 | reverse complement strand
TGGTCAACTACCTAATTTTCAGGGAAAAAGTACCTGAATTTTCCCCCTGATCACTCCCAGGCCTGGTACTTTTTGATTGACAAAAAGTCTAAAAGTCTTACCCAACAAGGTTTTTAGATTTATTCAGCAGACCCTAATTATAGCGTTTCTCGTCAAGATTAACTGTAACCTAATTTGGTATCGACGACGGGCTCGCCAAAAGGAAAACTTCGTATCTCACCATTAAGATAACTGCTCTATCTCAAAATAGTTAAGCGACTATTTTTATTAAGTTCTCTCACTAATTCATGTACGGTAGTGGAAGGGTAGGGATCAAAAGGATGTTGTTTTAATTCATCTCGCCGTTTAATAAGTTTTTCGGCATTGATAATTGCTGTAGACTGATAGTCATTTAATTTTTCATACATATCCTCTCGGTTTTTTTCATATTTTTCTTTCTCCTTAAATAATCCCTTTTTTGTCATTTGAGTAGTTAAAATACGCCCGTATCCATTTCTAGGTATAGCAGTATCAAGATATTGAAAGTGCAAAATATACCAAATTTCAAAGGCTTCATTAGAATAGGCAATCTTGATATTTTCTTCTTTGGCAAGTCCTTCAGCTTGATTAAATTGCTCTTTGGTATAATTATCTTTATCAAAAACACACCAAACTTGATCGTAAGATGCTGATTTTTCATTGTTTTTAATATTAATTGCTTTCTTGACTAAACTCAAGGTATTTTGACCTTCTCCCTTAACTTTTATTTTAATGTTATTAGATTTTAAATCTTCCCTCAAACAAGTAAAGTAATAGTATTCAGTTTTTTCGCCTTCACAAACAATCAAAAATGTTTCCCTTGGCTGTCTATTGTTAGCTTGACGTTTTAAATAACCATAATTACCATCTTTTTTAGCCATACTAATCACCGATAACTTTGCTTAAATCACCAATAAAAGGTATTGCACCATAGCGACCTTGAATATAATCTTGTTCAAAGGAAGCATTATTATCAATATCAAATTCGACCAGAGAATATAAATCCGTTGCTTCTTGGCGATTTTTTTCGGTAAACCAGATTTGATCTCTCCTAAAAAGTTGATTACTAAGTAAATTAACATCATGAGTGGCAAAAATAAGTTGAGCATTTTTAGGGTTAGTTATCTTAGAGTTAAATAATCCAATAATTGCTATTGCCATTAAGGGATGTAGTAGAGAATCAAGTTCATCAATTATTAATACCTCACTTTTTTTTAAAGCAGATAAAACTGGTGCTAACAAAGCAAATATTTTTTGAGTACCGCGAGACTCATGTTTATTCATTTGAAAGCTTTCTAAACCTATTATCCTTCCTTCTAAATCATAATTTTCGTGATAGGTTTCAATGGAGTTATAGATATAATTATCAAGGCGAAATTCTTTGTTTTTAACTCGATCAGGAATATCTTTATGAAAATTATCTAGGGATGTCCGTCCCACTTCTATACTCATATCCTTGATACTCAAATCTAATTTTTTAATTAAGAAAACGATTTCATTTTTAAGATTTGGCTCTCTAGAAAGATAGTCAAGAGATAGCTGTCTTAAATTTTCAAATTGCGAACCCGATATAATTTTTAATCTACTAAACCAAAGTAAAATCTTTCCTGCTAACGGGTCATTAAACTGAGCAGCAATCGATAGAAATAAAGTATTTTTTTTGGTTAAATCTTTGACATCTTTGCCCTTCAACAGACTTTTACTATATTTAATTTTATCTTTTTCTCGGCTAAATATATTGGTTTTGCGAGTTTTGGGAGTGCAAGATAACCCCTCAGAAATTACTCGCTCTTGGGTGACTTCAAAGCTATATTCATAGATCTTATTATCTAGATGAAAAACTATCTTAAAAAAAGAAGGTTTATCTTCAGTTTCAGAACTTAATCGAAATTTTTCTAAATTTATCTTATCTGTAATTTGTAACTTCGAGGAATTAATTACAAAACTTTGCATAAAATATAAGGCCAGAATCAAATTACTCTTACCACTAGCATTTGCTCCATAAATAGCAGCACTTTTTAATAAACTAAAATTCTGATTAACCTTAAAAACATTATTTTTATCAAGCTCATCATTACCTGTTGCTTCATCTGCAGCCACCATACTGAGAGTGACTACATCCTTAAAAGACCGATAATTACCGACACTAAATTCGATGAGCATTGCATACTGACCCTAAAAGTCTCTGGGGAATTGATGAAGACTATGCTTTTATGATACGCAATTTGTCAACATTTACAAGAAAAATTTTCTCAGGTGTGTTAGCGTCATATAACACACCCGACATCTCTACATTTATTTATAGTTGTGTGATGGTGACATCAACAGTTTTAACCGTAGTTCCCAAACTGGATAAGGGAGGTTGAATTTCCTGTTCATTACCCACTACTAGAGTCACAATTTGATTCGGTTGTAGATATTGTTGTGCCACTCGTTGAATATCAGCAATTGTCACACCTTTTACCGCTTGTTGATAACGGAAGATAAAATCTTGGGGATAACCATAGTATTCATACGTCATCAATCGCGATAAATTTTGAGCAGGTTTCTCAAACTTAAAAACAAAAGAATTGAGAATAGCATTTTTAGCATCTTCTAATTCTTTTGCAGTAACGGGTTGATTGCGAAGGCGCTCGATTTCGCCTAAAATTGCCTTAATAAAAGGTACGGTGGCATCGGTGCGAGTTTGACCTCCGGCAATAAATAAACCGGGATAATCATAACGACTATTCCAGACACCATAGACAGAATAAGCTAATCCTTGACGGGAACGTACTTCATTAAATAAACGACCACCAAAACCGCTTAAAATCTCATTTAATACCGTTAAAGCGGGATAGTCGGGACTATCCAAACGACCCCCAAGATGACCTAATAAAACGCTACTCTGGGTTAATTGGGGTTGATTGACGACAAAGACACCTTGAAGATTTTTTTGGGTTGCAGAAGGGGTGACAATTTTAGTGGCAGTTGCGGGATTTTTCCAATCGCCAAAAGTTTTATTGATTAATGCTTTCATCGACTGAGAATCAAAATCACCGACAATTCCTAAAATTATTTGGTCGGGACGGACATAGGTACGATAAAAATCGATTAAATCCTGACGGTCAATATTAGCTAAAGTGCTATATTCTACAGTACGAGCGTAGGGGCTATTATCACCATAGACTAGCTTGCGGAACTCCCGACTAGCAATATCATCGGGATCATCATTACGTCGGGCAATCGCCCCTTTTTCCTGAACTTTGGCTAATTCTACTCTCTGACTTTCAAAAGCTGGGGAACGCAAAACCTCGGCAAAGAGATTAAAAACTGTTTCTAAATCTTCACTAAGAGCGCTAAAACTAGCAGTTCCAGCGTTAAGATCGATCGAGGTTTCTACTAGGGCTGCTCTTTGTTCTAATAATTGATTTAAGACATTAGAAGGATGTTTTTCCGTGCCACCACTACGCAGCACGGTTCCAGTAATATCAGCTAATCCGACTTTTTCCCCGGATTCTAATCTTCCTCCTGTGCGAATCATCGCCGTACCACTCACTAACGGTAAGCTCCGATCCTCCATTAAATAAACCACCATACCATTATCTAGTTGATAGCGCTCGTATTGGGGAACTGTCACTTCAGGAAGGGGAGGAAAAGTTAAATCGGTAAAATGTCGCGGAGTTTGGGCAATTGCCGGGGAACGAAAAGCTAGGACACCTATCAGGGTGATAACTATTAAACCTAGCCATTGGAAGCGTTTTTTCATGATTATATTTATTTTAGGTGTTGGGGGTTAGGGTGTTAGGGTTTTAGGGATTTCAGTTATCAGTTATCAGTTATCAGATTGCAGTTTTAAGTAGACAGTGTGTAGGAGAATTGCTGGATTATTTCTTTTGCCTCTTGTCTTCAGAAGCTGATTACTGTTGACTGTTCACTGCTGACTGAAAAATTCCCTATCTCCCCATCTCTCTATTTTGGTAAAATTCGGCCAATAGTGCGATTTTCGGGGTTAAAAGTCTCTTTAGCCACCCGTTGAATATCGGCTGCGGTGACAGCATTATAAGCATCTAATTGGGCGAATAAATTACGCCAATCGCCGGTTTTTACCTCGTATTCAATCAAGGATCGCGCCATGCCCATGTTAGAATCAAGACCTCTTAATAGGGCTGCCCGTAGTTGATTTTTAACCCGTTCTAATTCCTGTTCCGAAACCGGTTCATTTTTCAATCTTTCCAATTCTAAATTCAAACCCTGCGCTACTTCCTCCACACTGGCATTAGGAGCGGTAAGAGCATAGAATAAGAGCAAATTCGGGTATTTATCTCCCGGAAAGCCGTTAAATCCCTGAGCAGCGAGGGCAAGTTGTTTATCCTCCACTAAAGCTTTATACAGTCGCGAAGTTCTTCCTTCACTCATTAAAGTGGCGATAACCTCGTAAACCGCATGATCGGGATGATTGAGGGCGGGACGATGGTATCCTTCTAAATACCAAGGCTGCGAGGCTAATTTTAGGGTAATTTCCTTTGTTTTGGTTTGGTCCGGTTCCACTACTGTCACCTGTGGGGGTTTCGGTTTAGCGGGAAAACGACCAAAATAAACCTTAGCTAACTGTTTGACCTGTTCTGGGTCCACATCCCCGGCGATAGCTATGGTTAAATTACTGGCAGCATAAAATTTATCGAAAAAGTTTTGGATATCTGAGGGTTCCAGATTGCGAATATCTCGATCGTAACCGATAACGGGACGTTTGTAGGGATGGACAGTATAAGCTTGATCGAGAAAAGCTTCGATTAATAAACCCAAGGGGCTATTATCCGTCCGCATCCGTCTTTCTTCCAGAATTACGTCTTTTTCTTTGTAAAATTCCCGTTGGAACACTGGTTCTAAAAATCGTTCCGATTCCAAAGACATCCACAATTCCAATTTATTCGACGGGAAGCTGTAAAAATAGCTGGTTGCATCGGTGGAAGTGGTGGCATTTAAACCGACTCCCCCCTGAGTTTCGACGATTTGCCCGTATTCGTTGCGTTGGACGAATTGCTCGGACTCTGCCCTCGCTTGTTGAAATTCTGCGGTTAATTTAGCCACTTCTGCGCTTTTACCCGCTTTTTTGGCCGCTTGCAGTTCTTTGTCTATAGCTTCAAGGCGATCGAGGACTTTTTTCTCGCTAAGATAATCGGTAGTACCGATGGTTTTTGTGCCTTTAAAGGCTAAATGTTCCAAAAAGTGAGCAACTCCTGTTTTACCGTCCGGTTCATCGGCACCTCCCACGTCCGCATAGGTGACAAAGGAAATAACCGGGGCATCGCGATTTTCGAGGATAATGAATTTTATTCCGTTATCGAGGCGAAATTCGGTAATTTTTTGTTGAAATTGCTTAAGGTAGGGGGTAATCGATTGCACATCGTCTGATTGCTCTTTCGCTTGGGCAAGAAGGGGTGAGAAACTCCCAAAACCCCAAAACACAAGGAAAGCGAGCCAAAAGCCGATGAAAGCCCGATAATAGGGGTTGTTTTTAATGACCATGGATAGTTTTATCAGATATCGTGGGAGCGAGAGATCGATCGCTATGTTCGATCTTAGCAGTCGATTCTTAGGAGAGGGGGAAATGGGATGCTTTTTTCAGTGATCAGTAAACAGTAATCAGTTATCAGTGGGGAAGTGGGGAAGTGGGGAAGTGGGGAAGTGGGGAAGTGGCAATGGGGGCTTTTCGGTAAACAGTAATCGGCGTTGTCAAATTGAAAGATGATCCGAATCAGCACCGGAACTGAAATTACTTTGATAACAAGGATTGCATTGCATCTTTCATATTCTGATCTGACAACGCCCAGTAATCAGTAATCAGTGAACTGAAAACTCACATCACCCCGCGTGCAACTATATTTTTAGTCTTGATTTACAAGGCTTTCAGAAATCAGCAGAGATAAAGTATCCTCTGGAACCCTACCCTGATTCTGTCGTTTTTAGTTGCACATCGCGTCACATCTGATAACTGATGACTGATAACTGATGACTGATAACTGACTCCCGACTTTTAGACAAAAAATCTCTCCCTAGAGAGGAGAGAAGTCAAAAAAGCACGAATAACAATGGGTGGGAGGCGGTTTTTATAGGTCGCCCCCACGAAAAGCTAGTAGGAAAATGACAAAGGGGCCAGCTAACATGATTAGCGCCACGAAGGTGAGTTGAAAAATAGGTTCTAAATTGAGAGCCGCAAATAATTCCATGATGTCTCCTAACCTGTCTACAATGATTTTAAGGGCTAATCTGGTCAAAACCATTGTCTATAATACAGGGGATGATTCGCTGGTTTTCCTGATTCGATACAAAAATACATAAAGTTTTGTTGCAATTCTGAATTTTCCCGCTTTCCTATTTTCTTCCCACTAGGGGCAATCTCAATGTTCAACTCTCTGGCCACATCTCCCAACTCGTTAACCCAGATTTATACTGGTTTTCAGGCACTCTCGGATCCCCTGCGACTGCAAATTCTGCAACTTTTGCGACATCAGGAATTATGCGTTTGTGAATTGTGCGACCATCTCGATATCGCCCAATCTAAATTATCTTTTCACCTAAAAACCCTAAAAGAAGCCAATTTAGTCCGCAGTCGTCAAGAAGGTCGTTGGATCTACTACAGCCTAAATCTATCTCAATTTCTTCTCCTAGAAGAATATCTATCCGAATATCGTCGTTTTGCTGCCCTCGTCCCCGCTCGTACCTGCGGAGAAAATCAGTAACCAATCAAGATTTTTAGAAATATTAAATCTTTACAAATGGCTTTTAAACTTGACATATCAACTTTTTTTGATATATTATCGGGTTATTCGATCGATTGTCTGTTATGCCGAAACCCTTCTTGATCGAGCTTTTGAGTCAAACTCGCTCATCTTTTCGTCTCTTAAAACGGTCAGGTGTGCGGGAATGTCTAGCGGAATGTTTGGGGACTTTTATCCTCATTTTCGCGGGAACAGGGGCGGTAATGGTCAATCAAATCAGCGGTGGTGCAATTACCCATCTCGGGGTCAATATGGTTTTCGGTGCCATGGTAGCAGCCCTGATTTATGCCCTTGGTCATATCAGTAAGGCTCATTTTAACCCCGCCGTGACCCTGGCCTTTTCGACAAGTGGCTTTTTTCCAAAATCTTGGGTAATTCCCTATATTATCGCCCAGTGTCTCGGTGCGATTCTCGCCTCTGCTACCCTTGTGCTTTGTCTGGGTCGAGTGGGAAATTTGGGCGCAACTCTGCCTTTACAGGGAAATTGGGGACAAGCTTTCTGTATTGAAACCATTATCACCTTTATTCTCATGCTGGTAATTTTAGGCTCTGGTTTAGACCGTCGCGCCCCTATTGGTTTTGCTGGCATCTCTATCGGTTTAACCGTAGCCCTAGAAGGAACTTTTATGGGGCCGATTACCGGTGCCAGTATGAATCCAGCGCGTTCTCTGGGGCCTGCTTTCGTGGCAGGAATTTGGCAACACCATTGGGTTTACTGGATAGCACCGATTTTAGGCGCTCAATTAGCTGTAATTATTTACGGCCTACTATCCGATGGTTTCCGAGACTTAAAATAAATTCTGCTTATTGGTAATCATGATCCAATCGACTCACAAACCAAGAATTCTTTTTCTGTATGGCTCTTTGCGGCAACGTTCCTACAGTCGTTTATTAGCAGAAGAAGCTGCCAGAATTATCACTGAATTGGGGGCAGAAGTGCGCTTTTTTGATCCCCGTGAGTTGCCGATTTATGGCAGTGTTCCCGATACTCATGCCAAAGTACAGGAATTGCGAGAATTAAGTCAATGGTCCGAGGGTCAAGTCTGGTCATCTCCCGAACTTCACGGTAATATTAGCGGCATTATCAAAAACCAAATTGATTGGATTCCCTTAAGTATTGGTGCGGTTAGACCTACCCAAGGCCGCACTTTAGCAGTCATGCAAGTAAGCGGAGGTTCCCAATCTTTTAACGCGGTTAATACTCTGCGAATTCTTGGTCGTTGGATGCGAATGTTTACTATTCCTAATCAATCTTCTGTGGCTAAAGCTTATCAGGAGTTTCATGAGGATGGCACGATGAAAGATTCTCCCTATCGAGATCGAGTTATTGATGTGATGGAGGAACTTTATAAGTTTACCATTCTCCTGCGAGATCAGGTAGATTATCTGACCGATCGCTATAGTGAAAGGAAGGAAAAAGCTGCCCAAGAAATGTCCAAAATTGCCCATAAAGCTATTAATTAAATCAATTTCTAGGAGTTAAAATCATGAAAAAAGTTATGTTTGCCTGTAGAAAAAATTCCTGTCGTTCCCAAATCGCCGAAGGTTTCGCTAAAACTTTAGGCGCGGGTAAAATTGCCGTCACCAGTTCCGGATTAGAAGCGGCCAAAGTTCACCCCGGAGCAATCGAAGTTATGCAGGAAATTGGTATCGATATTACTGACCAAACTTCTAAACCAATTAGGGATTTTAATCCCGAAGATTACGATGCCGTTATATCCCTATGTGGTTGCGGTGTCAATCTGCCGGAAGGATGGGTTTTACAGGAAATTTTCGAGGATTGGTTAATTGATGATCCCGATGGTCAAACCATGGAAACTTTTCGCCGAGTTCGCGATGAAATTAAGGCTAAAGTTGTCGGATTAATCGAGCAATTAAGTTAAGGAGTTTGACAGGTATGAATACTATCAATCTGGAAATTTTGGGGACAGGTTGTAAAAAATGTCAGCAGTTAGAAGCTAATGCTAAATCGGCTGTCACCGCTCAAGGTATCACCGCTCAAGTATCCCATATTACCGATCCGATCGAAATTGCTAAACGGGGTGTAATGTCCACCCCCGCTTTAGTAATTAATGGTAAAGTGGTTAGTAAAGGTCGGGTTTTATCCTCCGAACAAATTCAATCTTTATTACCATAATAATTCTCTTTTTTCGGGGTAATATAATTATGTTTGACCCCTTCTATCCCTTTGATTGGTTAGCGACGCAATTAGTAACGAGAATCTTTGGGTTATCCCTTGATTATTCCCTCGGTTCGTCGCTACGTTTCTTCTTCTACGATGTACCAAAAGTTCTGACATTATTGTTAACAATTAGCTTTTTTGTGGGAACTTTGCAAAGCTTTCTCGATCCGGGTAAAGTCCGTAATTTCTTGGCAGGAAAATTCAGCTTTTTGGGTAATATTTTGGCGGGTTGTATTGGTGTTATTACCCCCTTTTGTTCCTGTTCTGCTGTACCGTTATTTATTGGTTTCCTAGAAGCGGGTGTCCCTTTGGGAGTAACTTTTTCCTATCTAATTTCTGCTCCGATGGTTAACGAAGTGGCGGTAATTTTACTCTGGGGTTTATTCGGTTTAAGGGTGACTTTATTGTATATTGGCTTTGGCTTAATTTTAGCGATTATTTCCGGTTATATTATCGGTCAATTAAAACTAGAAAAATGGGTGGAACCTTTTGTCTGGGAATTACAAAAAAGTTATCAACCTCAAGAGGAAGACGAGGAACTAGCTCTGACTTGGAAACAACGTTTTCAACAGGGACAATATCAAGCAGTAGAAATCTTTAAATCCGTGTGGTTATATGTGGTGATTGGTATTGCTGTGGGTGCGGTAATTCATGGTTATGTTCCCGCCGATTTTATCGCTAATTGGGCAGGAAAAAACAATCCCTTTGCTGTGCCTTTAGCAGTGGTGATGGGAGTGCCATTATACGCTAATATTGCGGGAGTTTTACCCATAACGGAAGCACTGGTTAGTAAGGGCATTCCCCTGGGTACAGTCCTAGCTTTTACTATGGCTGTTACCGCCCTATCTTTACCGGAAATGATTATCTTGAGAAAGGTGTTAAAAATCCCCCTCTTAACAGTGTTTATCTCCCTTGTCACCGTCGGTATTATCGGGGTGGGTTATTTGTTTAACCTGTTAGGAATTTGAGACTATCCCTTCGGTGAGAAAAATAATAAGGGGAACCACAGTTGATGAAGAATATCTTCATTAATCCGACGCACTGCTAACCATTCCAACATATTAGAACGATGGGAAGTGGCTACAGCGATCGCACTGATATCATTTTCTTCTGCTGCCGTCAAAACTTCTAATACAGGTGTTCCTTGTCGCACTTCGCTCTGTACTTGCAAACCGAGTTTTTCTAGTCGCACTTGCACCGATTCTAATTGCTGACGGGCATCATTTAAGCGACATTCGGTGACACCGGGATCGCGACTGATATTTTCCACTACCCGGAGGAGAAGACATTGCTCAAAAGAGCCGGGGGAGCGAGTTTGAGCGTATTTTTCTATCTGTTCAATTAGATAAATCGCGTCGGAACTGCCATCGTAGGGAATTAATAAATGTTTCCAGAGGTGCTGACAGCGCAGGGCCAATTCATCGTGAGTATAAACTGATAATAATTGCGGTCGGAAAATCAGCAGCGGAACATCGGTAATACCTGCGATCGCTAAACTGGTACTACCGAATAATTTTTCTTGGACAGCACCGCGCATGGGATTTCCCATCAAAATCACGTCAATAGAGTGATTAGCGAGGACTTCCCGCACGGCATCCACGGGACGACGGTTAGAGATTTCGACAATAACTGTCATACCGTCGGGAATATTTGCTAAAGCTGGGGATAATTTTTCTTTGGCCGCGTCAATTTTCGCTTGATCTACGGCAGCGAGGGTGGGTTGTTCCCAAACCGGAATACTGTGGAGGAAGATAACTTGTTTTAAGCCGCTTAGGGCTAAGTGTGGCACACAATGGACAAGACGATGGAGACCATCGAAAAGATCTGTACAGATCAAAGCGCGCTCGAACATAAATTAACCCCTAGCAATTCGGTTATTCTTCCCTAAGAATAGCTAAAAAGGTGAAGAAATGCGCCCCGCATCCCTAGCTCGTTTCCGGAGAAACCCAGCCGGAGAAAGAGGTCGCCCGCAGGGGTGAAATGAGTTATTGGGGAGCCCAGGGATTAGAATCTAGACCCCACTGGTGTTTGAGAAAAGCTTTGTACATATTTTCTCTGACCATCATTTGTTCGTAGAGCTTGATCAGGAAATCCTGCGCTTGCTCCTGACTCATTTTTTCTACCTGAGTCTGAAAAGAACGAATGTTGAACTGTTGTTCTAAGGAAAGTTCGATCGGTTGAGACATGGTGTTCCTCCTTGATGAAGGCAGTGGTTGATAACAAGCGAGATCGGTGATTGGTAGCACCTTTTTTAACTAATGTAACAAATACTTGACAAAGTGTCAATGTATCTGTAAAGAGGGTTTTGCTTTTTCCCTCCCGTTAGCTAGGATACCCCGCCGCCAAAAGGAAAGAAGCATATAATGATACATTTAGCAAGAGTTTTAATAAAATTTTGCTTACTGTGAACAAATACTTAAGTAATTATACTTATTTTTTTTCATGGCAGCCCGGAGCGAGAGAAAATATTTGACAAATTGTGTAAACATTCTGTAATAATCGAATAGAGCGACATAAATCGGGTAAGTTGCATGATTAGCCCTGTTAACAGCTAAAAAACGTAACCCCTAGATTCCGTCCCTCTCGTTGAAATCGTTAAGGATAGTCGAAATTGACGGCCACAGCCGCTATCGTGCAGAAACTACAAGCTTATCGCTGGGAAACATCCTCCTTAGCTCTGTTTGCCTTAAAAAAATCAGCATACAGGCACGGAATGTCGCACAAGTTTTTACATCAACCTATACTTGGAGGAATCCATCATGTCCGTTCGTCTATACGTTGGTAATTTGCCCAAAGAATCCGTCGAGCGCGAAAAATTACAGGCGCTTTTTGCCGATGAAGGGGATACGATTACCACTAAAGTCATCAAAGATCGCAAAACTGGCAAATGTCGCGGTTTTGCCTTCGTTACCGTCCCTAGCGATGAACTAGCTGACCAGTTTATCGAAAAATACAACGGTCAATCCTTTATGGAAAACCCGATCAAAATCGAGAAAGCTCTCCCCCGCAGCAAGGGAGGTAAAGAAGAAGGGGAAGAAGCAGAAGGGCCGGAGGCAAGCGTAGAAACCCCAGAAAAAGTCGAAAGACCGACTCCGAAACCGACGACGGCAGCACCGCGCAAATCCGCTGGCGGCAGCGGCAAAAAACGCAAGGCTGAACGGGGTGGCAGTAGTACCCCGAAAGTTACCGGCGATGGTGACGCTTTACAGCCAGATCCCCGTTGGGCCAATGAATTGGCTAAACTCAAGGAAATGTTAGCAGCTCAGGCCACTAATCCCTAATTCCATTGACAAGAGGGCAACGGATAGCCGATAACTAAGAGGTTCAAAACATCGCTTTTAGGAATGTGCATCATGACAGCAATCGATCCGGTCATTCTCATGAAACAGGAGGTCGGTAAAGCGGCCGCTAATCTAGTTCAATCTAATTCGGTCGTGGGATTGGGAACTGGTTCAACGACGGCCTACGCGATCGAATATCTGGGCGCTAGACTGCAAAGCGGGGAAATCAGCAATATTGTCGGGGTTCCCACTTCTTTTCAAGCGCAAGTTTTGGCTAGGAAGTACGGAATTCCCCTCACTACCCTCGATGTCATCGCAAAGATGGATATCGCTATCGATGGGGCCGATGAGGTAGATCCCCAGAAAAATCTGATTAAAGGCGGCGGTGCTGCCCATACTCAGGAGAAAATTGTCGATAGTCTCGCCGATATTTTCGTCGTGGTAGTGGATGGCAATAAGCTGGTGGATAAGTTGGGATCGACTTTTCTTTTGCCGGTGGAAGTGTTACCCATGGCCATGACTCCGGTGATGCGAAAATTGGAGGCACTCGGTGGTAAACCTTCCCTGCGCATGGGAGTGAAAAAAGCTGGCCCCGTGGTCACGGATCAAGGCAATTTAGTTATCGATGTTAAATTTGATAGTATCGATGATCCGGCTGATTTGGAAAGAACTATTAATAATATGCCGGGGGTTTTAGAAAATGGTTTATTTGTCGGGGTTGCTGATCTGATTCTCGTCGGTGAAATTATCGACGGTAAGCCGGTAGTCCGCGAGATTAGGTAGGATTAATTATTCTGAAGCTAACAGTGAAACAGGCCTGCAGCCTGTTTTATTATTATGGGTGTATACAGACAAAGAGCAAAATAAAGAGAGGCTATAGGCTAATAAAAAATCTGTCCCTTTTTGACAGAAAATACTTGGGAAGATTGCAACCAACGGGACTCAAACGAACTGAGATGAGTGGTGGTAATTAAAGTTTGAAAACGATCTTCGATCGCATCTAATAATTGATTTTGTCGTTCGATATCTAATTCCGCTAAAACATCATCGAGGAGTAGTAGGGGAGGTTCCCCGATAATCTGCTCTAATAACTGTAATTCCGCTAATTTCAAGGCTAAAACTAAGGTTCTTTGTTGTCCTTGGGAACCGTAGGATTTAGCGGGGTTTTGGTTAATTAAAAAATCCACTTCATCCCGGTGCGGACCGACTACCGATGTCCCTAGCTGTTTCTCTGCCAAACGACGGGTTTCAATCTTATCTAAAAAAGCCCTTTGTACCCCATTGACATCATCTTCTACCCAAGGCACATTAGGAATATATTGTAATTCTAAAAATTCGGTTTTTCCGCTAATACTTTCGTGCCATTTTTGGGCTAAAGGAATTAATCTTTGCAGGACTCGCGCCCTTCTTCTCGTTACTCTTGAACCAGTTTCTGCTAGTTGTAAATCCCAGAGTTTTAGTTGGGATAAATCCTCATAAACTTTTCCCTCTAATTCCTGTTTACGAATCTCTTTTAAGAGGGCATTTCTTTGTCGTAAAACCTGATTATATTGCTGTAAAATATGAACGTATAGGGGTTCTAATTGAATTAATAAAGTATCTAACCAATCTCGGCGAGCTTCCGGACCACCGCGCACTAAATCCAGATCGAGACTAGAAAATTGTACCGCATTAATCACCCCCAAAAAATCGAGATGACGGCGCAGGGGTTGACGGTCGCGGATCACGGTGCGACGACCGGAAGAACGGAGAATTAAACTTAATTCTGATGCTCCATAAAGACGATTAACCCTAGCAAAAATTCTCGCCTCTGATTCCGATTCTAGCACCAAATCCCGATCCTTGCTGACTCGATGGCTCTTGAGAGTGGACAAAAGTTCGATCGCTTCTAGTAAATTGGATTTTCCCTGAGCATTATTGCCCAATAATATTGTTTTTTTGGACTCGAATTTTAGCATCTGTTCGGCATAATTTCTAAAACTGTGAAGGTGCAGGTGTTCGAGATACATTGCAAGTTGGGGGTTAAGTATTGGGGGTTGGGGGTTGGGGGTTGGGGTGTAGGGTGTAGGGTGTAGGGTGTAGGGTGTAGGGTGTGGGAAGTATAAATAAAAATAATCTCCTGTCTCCTGTCTCCTGTCTCCTGACTACTGATTACTGATCACTGATTACTGATTACTGATCACTGATTACTGATTACTGATCACTGATAATGGCAGCGGTTGAGGGTTAAGTGAATTTGCTATAATTCCCCTTGACAATCAATATTTTATAGTAGCTTTTACCTTGAAAATTCCTTTTTTGCCTTTAAAACAGACTGAAAGTCTATCTAAACTCGCTTTGATTGCTATACTCGCTTTTGATGCTTCTGTTTCCCTCGCAGGACAATTTCCCGATGGCAGAGTATTTTTTGAGAGTTCTCCCACTCTGGTTAATTTCTCCGCTACTTTCCAATCCGTGCGTACTTGGGGGGCAAAATACTATCTTACCATCGCTCTACCGCCGTCTCTCGGGGCACCCTTGGGTAAAGTAACCCTACAACAGCAGCCTAATATTCAAACTATTGCTTTTCTGGTCGATCAAACCTTTGCTTTTCTTGGCGATCGCAATCAGCGCGGCGAAAAATTAACCCTAAAATCCACTACTTTTGACCCCAATACTCAGACGATCACGGTCATTTTTGATCCTCCTGTCCCCCCCGGTAATACCGTTTCTATCGGTCTGAAACCAGTACGAAATCCCGATTATGGTGGTGTCTATCAGTTTGGAATTACTGCTTATCCCCCCGGGGAGAATTCCCCTGGATTAGATATAGGTGTCGGACGTTTAGCAATTTATGAGGCTGGCGATCGCTGGTAGGCTGTTCCGCGTCTAAAAACAGTAATCAGTGAACAGTAAACAGTAAACAGTAAAAAGACAGTAGGAAACTTCTATTTAATACTGCACACTTAAAAACTCACATCTGATAACTGTTAACTTACCCACTGATAAGTAGTTGGACAAAAGTAAAGTTAACTGTGGGGTAAGGAGTCAGGAGTCAGGAGTCAGGAGTCAGTAAGAATTGCGGCAATTTACATTTCTTAAGATAGACAACAGAATTTATGTCCGACTACTTAACTGATCACTGATCAATAGGAATAGGTGCAGCCTTAAATCAAAAACTGTAACCCCTAACTTATCATCTGCAAAAGTTCCCTGAATTCGTTGTCCATTTAAAGTCAGGCATTAAGCTTTTGCTTGACCCAAATTCGGAATTGTTTTAATGCCATTGCACTACCTATTTTTTGACTATTTTGTAGCGTTTCTGGAATTTTTTCTATTAGATTAAATTGAGGAAATAGTCGGCTTTGGCAAGCTTCAACATATTCTGATCCTTGCAAAACATTGATTTCCAGTCTCTCTCCATTATATCGCCACAATTCAGGAACACCCAATCGCTGATAATTATTAAATCGGGTTCGCTTAGTAATATCAATCTCAATTGCTAAATCGGGAGGGGGATCAATAGCCAGATCAAGTCGCTTTTTTCCCCTGACAGCAGCACAATTTTCGATATAAAAAGACTCATCTGGTTCTATTCCTTGATCCATTTGCTGATTTTTAAAGGTTGTCGATCCAGCGGGTTCATAGTCTAACTCTAATTCATCCAGGAGAACTTTAACCAAATCACCGATTAAAACTTTGGTATTTTCATGAATAAAAAGAGGAGTCATTGCTTCTAAAGTTCCCTGACTATAAGATAGACGAATTGACCGTCGCTCTCCCAATTCGTCAAGAATTTTTTCATAATCTTGCCAAGTGAGTGAAGTTAACAACAGGCGGTCGCCTGGGGTAACAGTTAGTTGTTTTAATGCTAATAACATCAGAATTTGTCGGCTCAGTTGTTATGATTGGGCGGTTTAGTCAGTATTTAACTTTTTTCTACCTTAGACTATATATAGCAGTTTTCATCAGAATGAGGCATGGGCAAGGGGCTTAAACTCTTTGTTGGCAAAACTTGTCGATACCTCAGTAACGTGAAACGCGCTATATGCAAGAGGTCTAGTAAACAGTGAACTGAAAACTCCAATCTGATCACTAATCAAGGAGAACTTCCCACCTCACCCTTGAGATAACCGCCTAACTTTCCCGTCTGAGTTTTAGAAAAATTTAACTTTATTCAATCCATGAACATCTGTTCAGATGTTATACTAAAGTCAGTAAAGAAGTTCAGAGGTAGTAACCATGATCGCTGTCACCACCATGAAATGTGCTTGTGAATCCTGTTTGTGTGTAGTATCGATCGCCGATGCCATCGAAAAAAACGATCAATACTACTGTTGCCAAGCTTGTGCCGATGGTCACGTTAACGAAAAAGGCTGTGGACACAAGGGCTGTGGTTGCGGTTAAATTTAGTTAGGGTTTGCCGAATAAATCTAAAAACCTTTCAGCAAACCCTAGTTATTGGGAAGAAGGGGAAAGTATCGGAATTAATAACCGATCGGGAAAAAACATGGCCATAGAGAAAATAGCACCGTTTTGCGGGGAATCCCATCACCAAGAGGGGAAATTCCAGAACTTGCAGGGATTAGAACTAGAAAAAGCCCAAAAAATGGCCGAATTTTTCAGCCTTTTGGGGGATGCCAACCGCCTAAGAATTCTATCGCTTTTAGCCAAACGAGAATTATGTGTTTGTGATTTAGCCGACGATTTAGGGATGAGTGAATCGGCCGTATCCCACCAGTTAAGAACCCTAAGAGCCTTAAGATTAGTTAAATACCAAAAACAGGGACGGAGAGTCTTTTATCGTCTTGCCGATCATCATGTTCTTGACCTTTATTACGCGGTCTCGGAACATTTAGAAGAGCCAGCGGACGAGGATTAAAACAGTCCCAAAGCGGGTAAAACAAACTGTAAGAGCAGAGAACCAATCCCCTGCACCATTTGGTCTAATTGAGCGTTGCCACCACCTTGTTCTTGCGGTTTTAGGGCGATTTCCATGCCTTTAATAAAATTCTCTGCCGCTTCGTAACCGGGGGTGTTACCTTGCCGTTCAAAGAGAGTCGAAGCCATTTGAGCGTCCTGGGCCGCTAGAGCATTTTGTCCCAGACGATAGTGAGCCATGGCCCGGGCCAGATAGGCTGGAGCATATTCCGAGTTAATTGTCAAGGCCTTATTAAAATTTTCTATAGCGGCGCTGGTGCGTCCCTGTTTTCCTTCCACCATTCCTAGTCCGTAGAATAGTTCAGGAGTACCGGCACTACTGGGAATTCCCACCGCACCCTGTACATAGGCAGTGTCTAGTTTGGTGTTGTCGAGGTTAGCATTATTGAGATAAGTGCCTCTTAAATCCGCACCCGTCAAGATTGCCCCGGTTAAGTTCGCTCCAGTGAGATTAGCACCAAAAAGAGAGGCGCCGGTTAAATTTGCCCCACTCAGATCCGCCCCACTTAAATTAGCTTGACTAAGATTGGCCCCGACGAGATTGGCCCCATTTAATTTTGCCCCAGCTAGATTCGATTGCACTAACCCCGAACCGCTCAGATCGCATTGGGGACATTTTCGGGTGGATAATAATTGCTGTAGGTGGTTTAAATCTTCCGTCTGACCAACTAGGGACAAGTTAAGGGGAAGACTGAGGACGAGGGTGAGGGCGATCAATTTGTACATAGTTTAAAAATAACTCTATTTATTATTACTGATAATACCCATTCGATCGGGGCTAATCGCTTAACTAGATTCTGCTTGAGAAATCAGCCCTTGTCCACTAAAATAGAAGATTAGAGGCTCTTAACGTCAGAAGAAGCGACAAAATCGAGATTTGTTACCTTTTCAACAGCAAGTTTTTTAGAGGAATTTCCCTATTTCATAATGACTACTCTACACGGTAATTGGCTGATTCGTTCGCAAGATAGTGTTTTTTTTCTTTGGGGTGAACAGTGGCAAGGGAAGGAATTAAGTGAAACGAGAGAAAATCATCCTTTTTGTCTAGAATCCGGGGCATTAGCCCAATTTATCGAGAAATTTTCTCCTCAGCTTGACCGCTATTCTCCAGAATCAATCAAGCTCAGTCTCCCTAGTTATTCTCCCCCAAGGAAAAAATATTTTTTACCGCTGCTGTCGGGGCAAATTCTCGAACCCACAGCTAAATCCTTGTCTTGGCAACCATGGCAGGTATCGGGATTAACTTTTTCTGCGGGGATGATAGTGCGGTTATGGGAGAAATTGCCCCTAGCTAAGGCCGAATTTATCGGCAATGATCTACGATTTTGGCTGTATTTGCACCGTTGGAGTTTAGATTTATTAGCAAGGGGGAAATTTTTAGCGGGAATAAATCAGGGTGAAAGTTGCTGGTATCCCCTGCTAGATAGTACCATCGATCGCACTCGTTTAGCTAAGTTTATCCAAACCATCCCCCCGGTCTGTCTTGCCTATCAAGAAAATAGCGAACCACAAACAATTATTCTCGATTGCTTGAAAAATATTGTCGATGCTCGTTTGCGACAAAAGATAGATAGTAGTGTTAATATTTCCCCCTCATTGATGGTAAAACCCTGGCTACAATCTTTAAGCGGTGATCATCATGACATTGCTTTAGAAGCCAAGAATTTACAGCGTCTAGAAAATGCTTATCATAACTGGGTGTTTCCTATCCAAGAAAGTTTGGTTAATGGCAATAATCGCCAATTAATCGAGAATCAATACCGTGTTTGTTTATCCTTACAACCTCCCAGTCTAGGAACAGTGTGGAAACTAACCTATTATTTACAAGCGTTAGATGATCCCGAATTTCTCATTAGTGCCAAGTTGATTTGGTTAGAGGGCAAAGAAAGTTATCATAGTTATCAAAGAGTTGTCAATAATCCTCAGGAAATTCTCTTAAAAGGATTGGGATTAGCGGCGCGATTGTACGAACCGATTAGAATTAGTTTAGAGCAGAGACACCCGGAAGAATGTTCTCTTGATTCGATCGAAGTTTATCAGTTTATTCGCTCGATCGCTTGGCAATTGCAAGAGCAGGGATTAGGGGTAATTTTGCCAACGGGTTTAACTGCTGGTAGTAATGAACAAAGATTAGGAATTAGGATTGCTGCCACCGTCACCCCCAAAAAAGGAGAAAGATTAAGTTTAACCAGTTTGTTAAACTTTCAGCTTAAATTAGTGGTAGGGGAACAGGAAATATCGAAAAAAGATTTTGATAAGTTATTAGAGAAAAAATCGCCAGTGGTGGAAGTGGGAGGCAAATGGTTAATCCTACAACCAACCGATGTCAAAGCAGCTCAGGCAATTTTAAATAATACCATCGCTCCCCTTAATCTCTCGGTGGAAGATGCTCTGCGCTTGAGTTCAGGAGATAATAATCTAATTGCTAAACTGCCGGTAGTCAATTTCCAAGCGGAGGGAGCATTAAAGGAATTAATTGATAATTTAAATAACAATCAAGGGATTCAATTAATCAACCCACCGCGGGAATTTCGGGGGGAATTACGTCCCTATCAAATCAAGGGAGTTAGTTGGTTAGCTTTCCTAGAAAAGTGGGGTTTAGGTGCTTGTTTAGCCGATGATATGGGTTTAGGAAAAACCCCGCAATTAATCGCTTTTTTACTAGCATTAAAAGAACAGGATATGTTAGTTAATCCCGTGTTAGTGGTGGCTCCCACTTCTGTGGTCAATAACTGGGAACATGAATTAAGAAAATTCGCTCCCACCCTGGCTGTTTTTGTGCATCATGGCGAAAAAAGATTAAAAGGTAAAGCTTTTGCTCAAGAGGTAAAAAATAAATCGGTTGTTATTACCAGTTATCCTTTAATCTATCGCGATCTGTCCACTTTAGAAGCAGTACAATGGCAAGGTTTAGTTTTAGATGAAGCTCAAAATATTAAAAACTCTACGGCTAAACAATCCCAAGCAGTGCGAAAAATACCCGCAGGATTTCGGATTGCCTTAACGGGAACTCCCGTAGAAAATCGCCTGACGGAATTATGGTCAATTTTGGATTTTCTCAATCCCAATTTTTTAGGAACTCAAACATTTTTCCAGCGTCGTTTTGCCCTTCCTATTGAAAAATACGGCGATCAAGAATCCCTGCATAATTTACGTTCCCTTGTCCGTCCCTTTATTTTACGGAGATTAAAAACCGATAAAAATATTATTGAAGATTTACCAGAAAAACAGGAAATGAATATTTTTTGTGGTTTATCGAAAGAACAGGGACAACTTTATCAACAATTAGTCGAGACAACGCTCCAGAAAATTGAAGAAATTCAAGGAATTCAGAAACATGGATTAATTTTAACCTTGCTAATGCAACTAAAACAAATTTGTAATCATCCCGCCCATTTTTTGAAAGAAAATAGTTTAGAAACCAGTCAAAGATCGGGAAAATTATTACGTTTAGAAGCCATGGTAGAGGAAGTGATAGCAGAAGGCGATCGAGCTTTAATTTTTACACAATTTGCCGAGTGGGGAAAACTCCTACAAACCCATCTCCAGAAAAAATTAGCCGAGGAAATATTATTTCTCTCCGGTTCTACCAAAACAAAAGATCGGGTAGAAATGATCGAGCGCTTTCAAAATGATCCCCAGGGACCAAAGATTTTTATTCTCTCCCTCAAAGCGGGGGGAACAGGATTAAATTTAACCCGCGCTAATCACGTTTTTCATATCGATCGTTGGTGGAATCCAGCCGTAGAAAATCAGGCCACCGATCGCGCTTTCCGCATCGGACAAAAACGCAATGTTCAGGTACATAAATTCATCTGTACGGGAACCCTAGAGGAACGCATTAATGAGATGATTGAAAGCAAGAAACAATTAGCCGAACAAACCGTAGATGCTGGGGAAAATTGGTTAACCGAATTAGATACCGATCGCCTGCGAGATTTATTATTATTAGATCGATCGGCAATTATTGATGATGAAGAAACCGATTAGAAGGGAACTACCTGATAAATCTGGGTTGGGTTCGGATAGAGTAAGGCTTTTGAGAATGTCCCGATTAGAACAGAATCGGCTTAATTCTTCTGAGAACATCCTGGAGCAACTGGAATGTATGTCACCAAACCTCCTCTCCCATTGGCCGTCCCCAATCCACTACTGGCTCCGGTGATTCAACAACCTCAGCCAGTAGTTCTTCTAGGCTTAACTCAGGCAAGGCTTGAATTAGCTCAATTACTAGCTTTCCGTTTTCCACAGAACATTCAACAACGTCCTTAGGATTGAGGTTCAGCGCCTCCACCGCATACTTAGGAATCCGAATCGCTAAAGAATTACCCCAGCGTCCAATCTGCGACTTCATGATCCCACCTCGAATTCGTTAGATATTCAAAGTATATCAAAACGCTGATTTAGGGGAATACCGACCAGCGATCGCATTTTATGAACGGGCTTTACGGCGGGGATTGATTATCCCTAGCGGGTAGAAGTTCGATAGGGATCGACTCTGATCCCGGTTGGAAAGTGAAAGTATCGGCGGGGGTACTGGGATTAAAATTCCAGTCGGATAATATTGGCTGGGGTGAACCGGGTAGAGTTTTATAGGTGATAATCGCTTTCCTCAGTAGGGGGGGGCATCCTGCGTGACCCAGATTTGATAATCGCGATCGCTACCGAGCAGCAGCAGGTGATACATCGGTTCGCGGTTGACCATGTCGTTGCCGATAAAAATAATTTGCTTGACATCGACCATTAGAGCTGCACAGGGATCGTTCGCTGCCAGATTTGACATGGGAATAGTGATTCCGTGCCTTTGCTCTACTTGGTCTAAGGCTTCATCTAGAGTATTCGGTGCCGGTTTCGTAACGTATAGATCCCGTTCCATATCCGCAAGGGTGAAGGTTTTACCATCGTAAAAAAAGCGGGTAACTCGTTCATCCCCAGTGTAGTCCGAGCGCAGGCGATCGGGTTTCTCTACCCAGATGTTTTGATAGGCACTGTACTGAACTTTCGCCCCAGAGTCGAGTACATCGTCATAGGTGACATCCATATTGACGGTGAACGATCGCTGTTTGGTTAAATTAGCACAGAGTTGCTCGATCACCTGTTCCGCCGTTTTTGGGCGGATTTCCTGGGCCAGAGTCGGTATTTCCGCCAAGACTCCTGCGGCGGCGACCCAAGGCAAAAGCAAAGAAAGAATCGGGATAAAGCGACGCATAATCATCTAATATTCCCCCAAGGCGATCAATTGTTTTAGTTAACGACCATTGTGTAAACTGACTAAACGAGCGATAAAAACGGCGGGATAGAGAACTCCAGTCATTCCTTCTAAATTGGCTAAAACTCTAGCGATTTTACTGGTAGGAACTATATCACCGTAACCCACCGTGGCCAAGGTAGTAAAGCTGAAATGAAGTAGATCCGCCTGGTTGACGGTTTTAGCGGCGGAGCTAAAGGAATCGGAGTCGAAAATCTGGACGATATTATAAGCGGATGCCCAGAAAAATCCTAGGAGAAAATAGACACAAATTCCCCCTTTGATGATATCGGATGTTACCTGTTCGGCGGGAATTAATTCTAGTAAAATCGAGTACACACATAAACTAACAAAAGCTAGAGAAATTAATGTACTAGATAGCTCGAACCAACGGTTGAAATCGCTATAAATAGGGATAATCGTGCTGAATGCTCGCAGGAGGAGGGCAATCAAAAACAGACCGATATTAAATCTTAAAGCCAATTTACTGCGATCAATCTGATAGACGGCGATGATCAGAGAGAGGGAGAAGAAAAAGAAAATCAGCCAATCTCCCAGGGGTAGATATACTAAAAACGGGTAAATAATGTAGAGCGAGAGCAGATTTGCCAGCAGCCGATTGTATTTATTTTCTGTGGCCTGTATCAATTGACGGAATTTCATAGCAGCGAACCTTTAACTGGTAATATTTACTCCTGCTCATCAATTTTAAGGGTATTTACGGCGGATTCAGGATTGGTCTGGTACATTCTCCACGCCGAAAAGCTTATCCCATAAGGAATTAGCTGTGCCAGATGAATAAAGCAACCGCTGCATATCTTATCTTTAACCTGGAATATACCCCCCTTTTCCCCACAAAAGAGCGAGATTTTAGCCCCTGGCCGAAGGCTGAACATTAGATAAAATTTTGTTACGAGCATTCCACCAGCAATTTTTGAGCAAGATACAATCGAAATAGTAGAGCTGCCATTGGGCTAAAAGTTAAGCAAATTTAATCGATAGCCATTTCAGAAAAAAATGTGTCATCGATAATGTTGATCTTCCCCAGATAAGAAGCGAGTGAAGATTAATTGTTGAACCGAGCATCAGAAGCTATCTCTACAGGAGGAAATGTTAGAAAGTTATCCCAGAAAGGGAACCATCAGTCTTGACTTATCTATTTCCCATCTAACAGCAAAGGATTTGATCTCATTCAGGGGAAAAAGTCGCTATGAACCACCAAATAGAAACCCCGATCCGCTCACCTTCTCAAGCTCGATTCCGTTCACGGGAAGAACGCATCCAGATCGGTAAATCCCTGCGGGAGCGATTGCCGCGTTCTGGTCACGCTATCTGGCAACCTCCAGCAGCTGGTCGAGAGCCGATCGAAATCGTCGAAGCATCAAATCGAGGGCGATTACAGGAATTGATTCCCATCCGCTACGGACGGATGTTGCGGAGTCCCTTTACCTTCCTGCGCGGCTCCGCTGCTTTGATGGCCTACGATCTGGCCACCACGCCCAAAACCGACATTATCGTGCAGGCCTGCGGGGATTGCCACCTGTTGAACTTCGGATTTTTTGCCACCCCCGAACGCAATTTAGTCTTCGATATTAACGATTTCGACGAAACCCTGCCCGCACCTTGGGAATGGGATCTCAAGCGTCTAGTGGTCAGCTTTGTCATCGCCGGCAGGGATAGCGATCTATCCGATCAAGAATCGAAGGCGGCGGCGATCGATTGCGCTCGTTCCTATCGGGAACACCTGCGGGAATATTCTCGCCTCAGTCCGTTAGAGATATGGTACACGCGCATAGGAGTAGAACAGGCGATCGAGATGGCTCCCGACGAAAAGACGCGGAAGATACGGGAACAGATGATGGCAAAAGCCCGCGAGCGCATCATCGAACATCTTTACCCCAAGATCGTCACTCAAACCGGGGGACGCAATCGCTTTGTCGATCAGCCGCCCATTCTCTACCATGTCAACGAACCGGATTGGGAGACTCTCGTGCGCGAGGGTCTGGAAGACTATCGCCAATCCCTGCCGGAGGAACGCCGGGTCCTCTTTGATCGCTACCAGTTAGAGGACTTTGCCCTGAAAGTGGTAGGCATTGGCAGTGTCGGCACTAGATGTTATATCGCCCTATTTTTCTCGGAAGATAACCATCCCCTCATCCTACAAGTTAAGGAAGCCTGCCCTTCGGTTCTTGAACCCTATACCGCCAAGAGCCAGTACGAAAATCAGGGACAACGGGTGGTTACAGGCCAGAGATTGATGCAATCCTCTAGCGACATATTTTTAGGCTGGACCCAGGGAAGACGGGGCAAAGACTTCTATTTACGGCAACTGCGGGATATGAAGTTTTCCCTACCCATTGAGGGAGTGTCGGCTGTCCAACTGCAACGCTACGCCGAGTTCTGTGGCTGGACCTTAGCCCGCGCCCACGCTAAATCTGGAGACGCAGCCACCATTAGCGGTTATTTGGGGAAAGGAGATCAGTTCGATCTAGCGATGGGCGAGTTTGCGATCGCTTATGCCGAGCAGACAGAACGAGATCACGCCGCTTTGGTGGAAGCGGTCAAAACAGGACGGGTCGAGGCTTTGGTAGAAGAAGATTTATAGCATTAAGCTATCAGCCATCAGCCTGTTATTTCTCGACCTTAGATTAGGGGCGCGAGCTTTGCGCCCCCACATTGCAGCTGGTATTGTAAAGTTTTGTAGAAAATATACGCAAATAACAGCAAACAACTGCTACTGTGGTTAGTGCAAGTTTACCTTACAGTTCAAATGAAACTATCAGATTATGCCAAGAAAAAGGGGTTTTGCGCTCGACTGTATTCAATAAGACGAAGAACAAGAAAAACCGAATGTTTAATTAAGTGCTTCGAGGAAGAACATGAAATTAGTTCAAAGACATCTAATCAAATTTAATAAAAATGAATTTTTAGCATTTGATAAGTTGGCATTTTTATCAAAGAATCTTGATAATTGTGCTGTCTATTTAAACCGTCAAGCTTTCTTTTCACATCAGCCATTTCTAACCATGACTGAGTTACACCATGCTTTGAAAACAAGCGCAGATTATCAAGCGTTACCAGCTAAAGTAAG
>NZ_JADBRW010000454.1:0-7728 GCF_020247025.1 Microcystis sp. M109S1 | reverse complement strand
TTTAACAGATAGTGTCATTAATCTCTAGAGTAAGGGATTCGCTCTGTAGCCATGTTTTTGCTGGTTTTCTGCCCCGAAACAAGCTATAATGGTCGAAAGGTCAAATTTGAAAAATTTTGCCTCAAACCCTATCTGCGTAAGAACTTCAGGATTTTGTGTCCAGTAGTTCATTAGTATTTTATTGCTGTAACTCAGGCTCTGTAAGACTTTTAGCCATAGGTAGTATGTTTATACGGGGGAAGTCCAGTTATACCACTAAATAGTACAAAAGTCTAGAGATTCTGTTAAGTCCCTTGAATCGAGCGGCGTGGCAGCACCGAAGCTTACTGCTATAATTGCTTACGGACAAAGATAATAAACAAAATTTATGGGCGACTTTTTTGATAACGTGAGCCGTTACCCCCGCTATCTGATTAGCTTTAGTTTAGGGATTTTCTTCGCCTTTTTCGGCTGGTTAGCCCCTTTATTAAAAAATCCCCTCACAGCGATCGCACTTGTGGGCTTTCTAGGGGGAACTTTCGCCTTTCTTTATTTCACCCTCAAAGCCATGCTCGGATTAGCTTGATACAATGGTAAGGGTTTCGCTGTTTTTAGGGGACAAAAATTATGGCTAACGATCGTCGAGTATCTCGCGTCTCCTCGCTAATTAAGCGCGAGGTCAGCCAAATGTTATTAATGGAAATTAAAGATGATCGGGTCGGTGCCGGTATGGTTAGCGTTACCGATGTGGCTCTCTCCCACGACCTGCAACACGCTAAAATTTTTGTGTCTATCTACGGCAACGAAGATGCAAAGGCCGAAACTATGGCCGGTTTAAAAGCTTCCGCAGGATTCGTCCGGCGTGAACTCGGTCAACGCATCCGTCTCAGACGTACCCCCGAAGTGGTCTTCCTAGAAGATTCTTCCCTCGAACGCGGCGATCGAATGTTACATCTTCTTGATCATATTAAAACCGATCGACCCCCAGAAGATGACGATTCCGAAGAAGAATAGAACTATTAGCCGTCTTTTTTCTCCCTGTCTCCTGTCTCGGAGTCTCCTGACTTGAAAGAGGGTGTAGGGTGTGGGGTGATGGGGAAGTGGGGGAATTATGAATTATGAATTATGAATTATGAATTGGGGTATCGGGAGAACAAATAAAAATAATCTCCTGTCTCCTGTCTCCTGATAACTGATAACTGATAACTGATAACTGAATAATGAGCGATCGCATTTTATCCCTCAAAGAACGTATTGGTCAGATGATAGTAGTCCGCGCTTCCGGCTATCTCTTTGACCAACAAATCCGCTATCCTGCTTGGGAACCTGTCAACGCCACCCTGAAACATTGGTTAGAAACCCTCCACCTCGGTGGGGTGATTCTCTTAGGAGGCAGCGCCGCCGAAATCGCTTTCCGTAGCCAACAATTACAAAGTTGGTCCGGGGATAATCCTCTGCTCATTGCCGCCGATATCGAGGAGGGAGTCGGCCAAAGGTTTTCCGGCGCCACTTGGTTTCCCCCCCCGATGGCTTTAGGAAAAATAGCCGAAAAAAGCTTGACAAAAGCCACAGAATATGCTAGGGAAATGGGAGCAATTACCGCGAAGGAGGCTCTAGCGATCGGGATTAACTGGATTTTAGCCCCAATTGTCGATGTGAACAATAATCCCGACAATCCCGTTATCAATATTCGTTCCTTCGCTGAAACTCCCGAAATCGTCGCTAATCTAGCTCAAGCTTTTATTTTAGGGGCGGATTCCTATCCAGTTTTGACCACGGCCAAACATTTTCCGGGCCACGGTGACACCAGCAATGACTCCCATCTCGATCTTCCCATCATCAACCACGATCATCATCGCCTAGAAGCGATCGAATTGCCGCCCTTTCAAGCAGCAATCGAGTCAGGGGTTGATAGTATTATGTCAGGCCATCTGTTAATTCCCGCTTGGGATGCCGAATTTCCCGCCACTCTTTCCTCGAAAATTCTCGGGGAAAAACTGCGCCAAAATCTCGGTTTTCAGGGTTTAATCGTCACCGATGCCCTGATTATGGGGGGAGTAACCAAAATTGCCAGTGCTGCCGCCATAGCAGTGAGGGCGGTACAGGCGGGGGCCGATATACTGTTAATGCCTCCCGATCCGATCGAAGCGATCGAAGCGGTGTATAGTGCCGTGCAAGCGGGTACAATTAGCGAAGCGAGAATTAATGATTCTTGGCAACGTATTCAACGAGCAAAAGAGAAATTAGGGCAAAGACAGCCCTCCTTAGAATCCTTAAGCAGTTTAGCGGCACCGCAAGCTCTAGAGATTGTCAGCGATATTTTAAAAGATTCCCAAACAGTTAGCTCTAATTTACCGATTCAAGCCACTCAAGACCGCAATTTAATCATTATCGATGATTTACTCCACTGTGACTTTCTCGATCGCTCTTGTCCGGCGGTGACAATTCCCCGACAATGGGGTTATCAAACGCAAATAATCGACCGTAGCACCTTTAATCAGTCCCTCGTCTCCCCAGAAACGACTCTCCTACAAGTATTTATCCGTGGTAATCCTTTTCGGGGTAGTGCCGGATTAAGGGAGGAAACGAAAGCTATCTATCAAGCTTTGCTGAAAACCGGACAGATTCAAGCATTGATTGTTTATGGTAGTCCCTACGTTTTCCAGTGGTTTCGTCAACAAAGCGGAGAAATTCCCCATCTTTTCAGCTATGGACAACAAGCAAGCGCCCAAAAAATTGCCCTAGAAACTGTTTTTGAGTGGCCCACTAGCGGCAAAAATCGGACCGATACTTTCCTTTAAGGGCAAAAATCGTCTAGTAACCATCGGGCAATGCGATCGGAGGCACCGGCTGACCCCATTCTCTGACGACCATTAAAGGCGATTTCTTGCCACTGTGGAGGATTTTGTAATAAATATTCTAACTTGTCTGCCACTGACTCGGCACTATCGCCTAAGAGAATTGAACAGCCTAATAAACGCTGTTGCAGTTTGGCAAAATGGGGAGTAAACTGTGGTCCGTCCCCCGCAATCGTGATCGCCGGTTTACCCAAACCGACGAACTGTTCCGTGGCAGTTCCCGCCATGGCGATCGCTAGATGGCAACGGCCTAAATATTCGGCGTAATCCGTTTGAGAAATAGTTATAAATACTTCTTGACAAATAAACTTATTTGTGCTATGTTCTCGCCAACCCCGGGAAATTAAAGCAGCCGTAAAAGATTCTAGGGGGAGAGAAGGAGCGATCGCCGCCAAAAATTCCAGCTGATAATCGGGAAAACGTCCGATAATGGCGGCCACAGCCTCGATAATTTTCTGCCAATTGTGGAGAGATTCGGGAAAGCGCGAACCGGGTAGAAGCAGAATATTTAGGCAATCTTGGGGAAAATCGCCCGTTATCGCGGGTAAAAGGTCATCCATCATCGGATTACCCCCATCGACAACGGGAATTGACCACTGTTGTAAAATTTTGCTAGTTAAACTATCCCGGGGAAAAACCCCCCGACAGCGAGGATGAGCCATTAACCAGCGTTCCCAGGGATAATAATAGGAACCCCAGAGGCGATCGATCATCGAGCTACTATCTAACCATCCCTGCTCATCCCGGAGATAGTATTCCGATTTAGCCGTTCCCACAAAAGCATAATCTGTCTCGCTCAACCAAGCAAGGGCAAGGGGTAAGATATCTCCCACCGCGACAATTTTTCCCCCTTCTTGGCCCCAATTTCTGACCAGACGGTATTGACGGGAGGTTAATCCTAATAATCCCTCCCGTAGATCTCGCCATAATTGTTTGGCATCCCTGGTGATAAAACCCCCAGAGGGCATTTTTTGACCTCGATCGAGCAGGGGAATCCCCAGACGAGTATAAGCATAACCGTTACCCACTAGGGGTAAAGCAGTAATACCGGGACAGTGGGGAGATGATTGCAGTCTTTTAATAATCCGGATCGCGATCTCATCTTCACCGTGGCCATTACTCAAAAATAATAATTTCACTGTTTTTCTTAACTTCTGGCTTAAAGTCCTAAACTTCGGTTGTTTTATTCCCCTCGACCCTAGACAATGCTGATGGTTAGGGAACAATCAATTTTATAAAAGCAGTTAACCAACTCCCATTTAGTCTAATCTACCAGAAGGTTTCGCCGATCGCCTATCTCTGCCCTGATAGCGACCATTTGACCAAAGGTTAAGACTAAGAGATAAGAGATTAGTTTAACTGCTTCTATTTTTCTCGATCAAAAAGACCAAATTTCGCCCCCCAGAGCCAAGGGTGTCAGAAAGCTGCTCTGATCGCTATATTAAAATCAGTGATTAATTGGCATCCTAGCGGAAACAAATGATTATCGACTTACCTGATCGAGAAGCTACTGTCAATTTAGGCGAAAAACTGGGGCAAACCTTGGACTCTGGCAGTGTAATTTTATTAAAAGGCGATTTGGGAGCGGGAAAAACCACCTTAGTACAGGGAATTGGCTTAGGATTGGGTATTCAAGAGCCTATAGCTAGTCCTACCTTCACCCTCGTTAACGAATATAACGAAGGCCGCCTTCCTTTGTATCATTTGGATTTGTATCGTTTGCAGGGTCAAGATATCGAGGCGCTGTACCTAGAAAATTATTGGCAGGGAATCGAGGTAGATTTAGGGATAGTGGCGATCGAATGGTCAGAACGTTTAACTTTTTTGCCAGACAATTATCTAGAGATTACTTTACTCGATCGAGGCGAGCAAGGACGACGAGCGCTGCTCAATTTTATCCGTGGGGACGAAAAAAATAGCGACCCCACAGGAATCGCTATCAGCACTTGACTTTTGAAGCAATCAAACTTTAGCGGTAACTTTCCACTTATTCTCTAATTCGTCTTTCTTCTAAAGTTTCTTCAAAGAAACTATTGTAGAGGAAACCCGCAGCCACGGCCCCAACAATAGGAGCAATCCAGAATAACCATAATTGACCAACGAGAGCCATATTACCGCATAAAAGAGCAACACCGGTACTACGAGCGGGGTTAACGGAGGTATTGGTCACGGGAATGCTAATTAAGTGAATTAAGGTCAATCCTAAACCAATAGCGATGGGAGCAAAACCGGCCGGAGCGCGTCGATCGGTAGAGCCTAAAATGATGATTAAGAACATGAAGGTCAAGACCACTTCCGTGACCAAAGCGGCGATTAAACTGTAACCACCGGGAGAATGTTCTCCGAAACCATTGGTGGCCAGAGGGTTACTGCCTCCCAGAGCGAAACTGGGTTGACCACTGGCAATAATGTAGATAATTACTGCCGCTAAAATCGCCCCTAAAACTTGAGCGATGATGTAGGGAAGTAGTTCCGAACCGGGGAAGCGTTTACCTGCCCAGAGACCGAAGGAAACGGCGGGATTAAAATGTCCCCCCGAAATATGCCCTAAAGCGTAGGCAAGAGTGAGGACGGTTAAACCGAAGGCAAGGGAGACACCCACAAAAGAAATCCCCAGATGGATATTAAAATCAGCACCATCTACGACACTCTTGGCTTTACCCACAAATACTGCCGCTAAAACGGCACTACCGCAACCACCGAGAACCAGCCAAAAGGTCCCGATGAACTCTGCTAGATACTTTTTCATCTCTATATCAAGGTTGAATGATTTTGCTTTTAGGTTATCTCCCATCAGACCGGATTAAACTGTTATAAGATATTAAAAAATAGTTATTTTTTACCTTCAATTTGCCGTTCTCATGGGGAAACTATCAGCTTTTTAGGGATATAATAGTAAAAAAATCGGGAATTTCTGATAATTTCACAATTTCTTTAGATTTACTTCGATCTTGATGTCTGATGGATTTTGGCAGTGTCTGACCCTTTCCGCCGAGTGCTAATTGTGAGATGATCGATGCAGGAAGAAAAAGCGATATTTAATATCAACAATACTTTTTATCGACCGGAGAGTAAAATCGTCCGAGATTTAGGAGTTTTAGCGGCGGCAATTGCCCAAAAAGAGCGGGGAAGTTTGCGCGTTTTAGAGGTAATGAGCGGCTCTGGTGTGCGAGCGCTCAGGTATTGGTTAGAAAGTGGTGCGGATTGGCTGTGGGTTAATGATGGTAATCCAGAAATTAAGCCAACTTTAGCCGCTAATTTAGAGAGTTTATTACAACAGAAACAAGGGAAAATAACCTATAAATCTGCTCAAGAAGTTCTCCTAGAATGTTATCTTAAAAAAGACCATTACGATCTAGTTGATATTGATGCTTTTGGTTCCCCTGCATCTCTGTTTAGTGCTATTCCTTTAGCCACTAAAATCGGGGGTTTAATTTATCTAACTAATACCGATGGACGGACGTTGACGGGTCATAATCTAGAAAATAGTTTAGCTGATTATGGAGCCTATGCTCGCAATCATCCGGCTGCCCACGAACAGGGATTAAGATTAATTATCGCCGGTTTGCAATTAGAATCAGCCCGGTTAGGTTTAGGAATTACGCCGATTTTTTCCTTATTTTTTGGTCAAAGTTATCGGGTGATGGTGCGGTTAACAGCTAATAGACAATTAAATAGTCATAACTATGGTTTTCTCGGTTATTGTCATAGCTGCGGGGAATATCAATCAGTGCCTTGGACTAAGTTAGGCAAGATAGTTTGTTCTGGGGACGGGCAACCTTTAACTTTAACCGGACCCTTGTGGTTAGGCAGTTTACATGATCGCCTTTATCTAGAAAAAATGGCATATTTAGCCGATCAATGGCAGTGGAAAAAGGTAGTTAAATTGTTAGAAATAATGAGGGAAGAAAACGATTTTCCTCCCTATTTTTATAGCTT
The DNA here is from genome assembly GCF_020247025.1 of Microcystis sp. M109S1. Taxonomy (NCBI): domain Bacteria; kingdom Bacillati; phylum Cyanobacteriota; class Cyanophyceae; order Chroococcales; family Microcystaceae; genus Microcystis; species Microcystis sp. M109S1. The sequence goes on along the minus strand of NZ_JADBRW010000454.1, from coordinate 952 downwards.
TCGGGAAATTGGGAGAAGGGGCAAATTAGATCTACCCAAAAGGGAAGATTTAATTGCAGCTCTCTTAGAACAAGGTTATCGAGCCGCTGCCACCCATATTAACCCGCAAGCACTGAAAACTAACGCTTCTTTAGCCCAATGTATCGCACTGCTCAAGGACTAATTAATTAAGGTTTGCTGAATAAATATAAAAACCTTGTTGGATAATATCTTTAGGCTTGTTTAAAATCAAAAAGTGCCAGCCCTTGCAGTGATCAGGGGGGAAAATTCAGGTACTTTTTCCCTGAAAATTAGGTAAGCTAAAACGCATCTTAGATGCGTTTTAGCAAGGCAGGAGGAATAAGCGGTTGAGAGTTTTTTGAATTATCAAGATATGTAACTTAGGGCTGGCTGAAAATTACTGGAAGCCTTACTAGAAAACGGTTTTGGGACTTTTTTAGCCCAAAAAGTGCAAGAGACAAACGTTGAGAAATCGATCCGAGGGACTCAAAACCCTTGCACTTTCTGGAGACGAACACAAAGGGTTCCGCTTCCAGGCACGCCAGGTCATTCTGTTATTCTGACTTCCTCTCCTGTCTCGGAGTCTCCTGTCTCGGAGTCTCCTGACTCCTGACTCCTAACCCCACCAACAAACTTTTTCAGCAAACCCTAACTTAAGTGCGTCTAAGCTTAATTGACCCCCTGAAAATCGGTAAAACCCTACACCCCACACCCTCTAAAGTGTATCAGGAAGCTTTGGAGTAAGACAGACAAGAAGCTGAATTAGCAGCGTTTATTGGCATTAGGATTAAACTTTGAACAGATAGCACAAGCTTTAGAATTAGAGATCGAACAGGTTAGACAAGCAACTCAAAGAGAATAGGAAAAGTTCAAACTTTGACAAATTGATACAATTGCCGGTAGCCATCAAGTAAAAATCGGCAACACTGAAAATCCCGCAAGCTTTCTTTTA
>NZ_JADBRW010000453.1:0-14786 GCF_020247025.1 Microcystis sp. M109S1 | reverse complement strand
CCATGACCGAGATATTAACGCCAGTAAAAACATTTTGGCCGCAGGGCTTGCGGTGTCAGTCTGTAGAGCGACCATAAGACCAGAACAGATTTACTCTGTTAAGGCAGGTGCGGAACCCCGCAAGGGAAAGAAGCAGAAACCCAAATCGTGAGGTTTGGGAATCACCGTCCGTTTTACGGCGGTGAGGATGTCAACCATAAATAGGGGGAGTTTACCGTCCCATCTTTCGATCGCTTTGTTCTGTAAAACTTCTGGACTTAAGGAATCTTGGAGAATGCGATGAGCTGCCGCCTCTCCCTTAGCCAGATTGATTTTTACTTCCGATTCTTTCAAGGCTTTCAACACCATAAAACCTGCTTTTTTAGCTTCCTGTTCGGCAATTTGTTTGGCTTCCACCGCATCGGTAAAGCGATCAGAAAAGTTGACATGAACCAAAGAAATATCATCGACACCGATATGATAATTTTTCATTCTTTCGGTCAAACGAATATCCACTTCTCCTTTCACCTCCTCCCGTTTAGTAATTAATTCTTCGGCGGTATATTTAGCCATAACTGCCTTGAGAATTTCCTCAACTGCTGGATCGATCACTCGTTCAATGACAGCCGCTTCATCGCCAATTTGTTGAAAAATAGTATTAACTTCTGATGCTAAAATATGCCAATTAAGGGCCACATCTGTGAATACTTCCTGTAGGTCTTTGGAGGAAGCTTCGGCCGCTATCTGTTGTTTTTGAATTCTCACACTTAGTTTTTTCACCGTGTTAACAACGGGAATAATCCCGTGAATACCCTCATTAAGTATTTTATCCTGTACTTGACCAAAGACCATTAAAACTCCTCTTTCTCCCGCATTGACAATCACGAAAGGATTAAAAATAATCGCCAAGATTAATAACAAAAAAAAGAGATTACTTGGTCTAGCTAAAAGACGGATTTTGAGCATTTTAATTGATAATAGAGATAGTTGATGGGATGGGGTTGCAAATAAATAAAAGGGCTGATTTTAGGTTGGTAATTAGCGATAGCTTTATCTATTTTAAGAATTTTAGCAACTAGAAAATGAAGGTAAACTTGTCCTATATTATTTAGATGAAGTCAGATTTAGTCTCGTCCATTCTCTCGCTTCTGGCTGGCAAAATATCGGGAAATAAATGTCTATTTATAGTTACCATAGTCACCGATTAAATGTTTTAGTAATCATGAATTAAAACGATTATCTCGTTAGTTTTAGTCAGAAACTTGACCAAAAAGGCATTTATCTAAGAGAGCAATCGGGGTTATCCAGAAGCAATTATAACAAAATTTCCTTTGGACTAAATGGTACATTCTCATGCCACCAGTCTAGCTGGTACTTTCTTTTGTAGCAATTACCTTAACACAATCTAGTTTCGGCATAAAAGATATTTTGTATAAACGATATCTCGATAAATTGACTCGCAGAAATGGCTATGGTAGAACCCTAAATACAGTAAGCGGATAAGCCCACTGTACCCATTCCATCCCCTAACGAGGTCATTTATCGATGAGTCATCTTTTCATGCGGTCGCAGCACCTCGCCGCTCTTTTCAAAATCGCCGCCACGACCACTGGAGTGGCCTTGGCTCTAACAACCGGAACATCCGCGCGCGCGGCGGGTTTTCTCCCCTTTTCCTTTCAAACCAACGTTACGGCCAGTCCAGACCTAACTGGAAATCCTAATCTTCTCAACGATCCCACTAGAGATGTCCGTCTCGATTCGGTGGTTTTCAACGGTTTAACGGTCAGTCAGTTTGATCTGGTCAATGCGGGTCGGGTTATCCGCAACGATACCGCCGACGTTACCGTGGGGGGAGTCACATATACTAACGGAATTCTCCATGCGGGTCACGGACCGAAGACGACTAGCGATCCCCTGGTCGGGGAGGGTCCAGCGAAACCGAACCCCACCGACGCGGATATCGCCGCCAGTTTGGGCAATTTAAACCTGAATAGTCTCCTCGTAACCCGTGAGAACGCCGATACTGCAATTATCGAGGTTTCTTTCCTCCGACCGGTGAATACGTTCTTTTTCTGGGAACGGGGGGGAACGCCGGGGGGAACCGTTGCGGGGGATAGCGATTTACTGGTGGAAGCGATCGCGGACGATGGAACGACGGTTTTAGCCAGTTATAAAATTTTACGCGCGAACTACACGAAAGCGGACTATAACATCAGCACGATCGTTCCTCCCGTCCTCAACAACGGCCCGTTCAATATTGGTTCGATCGGGATTCGGCTCGACGGTATCCGCGCGCGAACTCTGCGCTTAACTAGCGAGCGCAACAACGATCCCCAACGTTTGAACGGAGTCGGCGATAACGGGCCAGATTTCAAAGTAATCGCCGCCGATGTCAAGGTTCCCGAACCTAATGTCGTGTTCGCAACCCTACTCGCAGGAAGTCTTGGAATCTTTGTGAAACGAGGCAAGGCTTGATCGTTCTACTCGAAGTAGGATAGGAAGTGAATGCTTTTAATGCTGTTTAAATGCTATCGACCAGCGAACTGTCATTCATGAAAAAATAGCGATAAATGGGTTAAAACCCTCTATTTATCCATTATTAAGGAGATAATCACCCTTTTTCCTTGATCGCACAGATCGAGGAATTTCCCCTTTATTTTCCTCCCTGAGCGCCTATGTCTGACCGTTACCGTTTCGAGACGCTACAAGTACACGCCGGCCAGGAACCTGCCCCCGGAACCAACGCCCGCGCCGTTCCCATCTATCAAACCACCTCCTACGTTTTCAACGATGCCGACCACGGGGCGCGACTGTTTGCCCTGGAAGAGTTCGGCAACATCTACACCAGGATCATGAACCCGACCACCGATGTCTTCGAGAAGCGGATCGCCGCTTTAGAAGGAGGTGCGGCAGCCCTGGCCACCTCTAGCGGTCAGGCGGCGCAATTTCTAGCGATCGCTAATATCGCAGCTGCGGGAGATAATATCGTTTCTACTAGCTACCTCTACGGCGGAACCTATAATCAGTTCAAAGTTTCCCTACCACGTTTAGGAATAAATGTCAAGTTCGTCGATGGCGATGAGGCCGAGGCTTTTCGAGCGGCGATCGATGATCGCACCAAAGCATTATACGTCGAGACGATCGGCAATCCCCGATTTAATATTCCCGATTTTGCCGCCCTGGCCCATATCGCCCACGAGAACGGCATTCCCCTGATCGTCGATAATACCTTCGGCTGCGGCGGCTATCTCTGTCGCCCGATCGAACAGGGCGCGGATATCGTGGTGCAATCGGCGACCAAATGGATCGGCGGTCACGGCACTTCCATCGGCGGAGTAATCGTCGATTCGGGTAAATTCGACTGGGGAAATGGCAAATTTCCCCAGTTTACCGAACCTGCGCCGGGTTATCACGGGTTGAATTTCTACGAGGTGTTCGGACCGTCCGGGCCCTTCGGCAATATCGCCTTTATTATCCGGGCGCGGGTGGAGGGATTGCGGGATTTCGGGCCAGCGTTGAGTCCGTTTAACGCATTTTTACTGCTACAGGGATTGGAAACCCTCTCCCTACGGGTCGATCGTCATGTATCCAACGCCTTGGCCCTAGCGAACTGGCTCAAAGAACAGCCACAGGTGCAATGGGTGGATTATCCCGGATTACCCGAACATCCTTACCACGAACGGGCGAAGAAGTACCTAAAACACGGCTTTGGCGGGGTTTTAGCCTTCGGGATTCGGGGCGGTTTCGAGGCCGGGCGGAATTTTATTAACCGGGTGAAACTGGCCAGCCATCTTGCCAACGTGGGCGACGCAAAAACCCTGGTTATCCATCCCGCCTCCACGACTCACCAGCAGTTAAGGGAAGAAGAACAGCGATCGGCGGGAGTAACGCCCGAATTAATCCGCGTTTCCGTGGGTTTGGAACATATTGACGATATTATCGAGGATTTCCAGCAAACTTTCCAGAGTTTATAACCAACCACCCCGCCCATGGATCGCCTAGACTTGATCTCCCCGGAAACCCGTTTCTATTCCCCACCGCATCCTTTTGTTCTCGAATCGGGGGCGGTTCTCGCAGGGGTGCGGATCGCCTATCGAACCTGGGGAATTTTGAATAACAAGCGGGATAACGGGGTTATTGTCTGTCATGCCTTCACGGGATGGGCCGACGTGGAAGCTTGGTGGGAACCTTTGTTAGGAACCGGACGCGTTCTCGATCCGACCCGCGATTTTATTGTCTGTAGCAATATTCTCGGCAGTTGCTACGGGACAACCGGCCCCACTTCGATCGATCCCCGTACCGGTAAACCCTACGGCCCGACTTTCCCGGAGATCACCATTCGGGATCTGGTTCACCTACAACGGCTGTTGATGGACGCATTGGGGATCGAGTCTTTGCGGTTGGTGATCGGGGGCTCCTTGGGAGGGATGCAGGTTTTGGAGTGGGCGCTACTGTACCCGGAGAGGACGCACTCGATCGCTGTGATTGCGGCTTCGGGACGACATTCGGCCTGGTGTATCGCGCTGGGAGAGGCCCAAAGGGGGGCGATCTACGCCGATCCGGATTGGCAAGGGGGAAATTATTCGATTGAGCGTCCTCCGGCGCGGGGTTTATCGGTGGCCCGGATGATGGCGATGACTACCTATCGATCGCACGCCAGTTTTGAGGAACGTTTCGGCCGTGAGTACGGGGAGGGGGGAGAGTTTACGATCGCCCGCTATTTAGAATATCAGGGGAGAAAGTTAGTCGAACGTTTTGATGCCAATGCTTATATCACCCTAAGTAGGGCGATGGATCGTCATAATGTCACGCGTTTGGGAAGGAGTTACGAATCGGTTTTACAGTCGATTCAACAACCGACGGCGATCGTGGCGATCAATTCGGATCTTCTTTATCCTCCCGTAGAACAAGAGGAGTTAGCGAAATATATCCCCAATTCGCAATTATTCTGGTTGCGATCGCCGCACGGTCACGATGCGTTTTTAATGGATGGCGATATGGATGCGTTGAATGATCTTCTCGTGGCTTTCCGTTTAGAAAGGGGAACTCGTGACGGTTGCGGGTTCGGGATGGCCGGGTAGCGATCGGTTTTGAGATGGCTCGCGGTACTATGGTTTATAGTCGTATACAAAAAGCGCGCATCTATGCAAAAAATTATTATTAAAAATTTCGGAGCGATCGAGTACGCTGAAATTGAGATTAAAAAGGTTTTAGTTTTAATCGGTGAACAAGCGAGCGGAAAGAGTACGATCGCTAAGTTGATTTATTTTTTTAAATCACTCAAAGATTATTTATTATCCAAAGATCAACTAAAAACATCAGATTCTCTCGATATATTCTCAAATTTTGTATTTCTTATACAAGAAAGATTTTATGATTTTTTTGGTTCTACACTTCATATACCCAATTTTGAGATAACTTATTATTATAGTCTTGAAAAAAATAAATTTATTAATTTAGTGCTTGATGATGAAAAAAAAATTAATGCCAGTCTCAGCAATAACTTTTTTAATGAAAATATTGAAAAATCTATAAATCAAATTAAAAAACTCTTAGAGGAAGATTTATCTGATGAGGATTTGAATTCTTACGCTCCTAATATAGGCATAATTAGATATATTCAAAGACTTTCTACAATATTAAATCAATCACTAGAATCAGTATTTGAAACAAGCCAGACCGATTTATTTTTTGTAATTGCAAGTAGAAACGTAACAGTAAGCTATTCTAATCAGTTCAATATGCGCTTATTCGCTGGGATACAAAATACACTAGAGAAGAATAATCAAAAATCTTCAAATAACAAACAACAAATTACAGATGATATTTTGATGATTGAATTTATAGAAAAATGTGAGATAATTAAAAATATTTTTGAAAAATTTGATAATTTTGACGGACTAATTAACAGATATGTAGAAGACGAAGCTAAAAAGCATCATCTAATAAATATAATGGAAAAAGTTTATAAAATATTAAAGGGTAGATATTGTATCGATAGTGATGGTGAAAAAATTGTACTAGATAGGCAATCTAAAAAATATGTTTATTTGCATAATGCTTCGTCAGGACAAAAGGAATCCATTAGAATATTACAAGATATTTTTCTAAATATTATTAATAATAGAATAATTTTAAGAATAATAGAAGAACCTGAAGCCCATTTATTTCCAGTTGCCCAGAAAAACTTAATTGAACTATTGGCAGTAATGGTCAATCAAAATGCTGATAACCAATTAATTATAACAACCCATAGTCCTTATATATTATCAGTTTTTAATAATTTGTTATTTGCTCAAAGGGTGGTCGATAAAAATCCACCTATAAAATCTGAAGTTATCACAATAATACCAGAAGATTACTGGTTGAACGCGGCTGAATTTGCTGCGTACTCGCTAGGAAATGAATTTTTAGATGAGGAGGCTAATTATTGTGAATCTATTTTTGATAGTAATACAGGAATGATCGCCCAAAACTATTTAGACACGGTTTCCGAGATGTTAGGGGGTGATTTCAATGAATTATATCAAATTCACGCAAGGACTTTTAAAAGAAAATGATAACGTTTGACGAAATCAAGAGCCATCTATCACAAAAAATAGACAGACTCGCTCAATTTGTACAAATTGAGGAAAGACAGAATTTTTTTATTATAGAGTACGAAAAAACAAAACAGTGTTTTATTATTATTGACATTAAGAAGGATACAAATACCTGTACTTTTAATATTAATATAAATGAAATTTCTATCATAATAGAAGAGTTCGATTATACAAAAATATTTGAAATTAGGAACGCTACCAAAATTGGGTTTATCCCCGTTGATGGTAAGCAGGGTTTTTTAGGGGGTCAATCTCACTGTGACTTTATTGTTTTTGACGTAAATGATTTTTGCTTCGTGGAATTGAAGCTAAACGCTACAAGCGAGAGAAAAATTAAAAAGAATCGAGAAAAAGCGATAGAGCAACTTGTTAGTACAATTAATTTTTTCAATAAAAAGCTAGACAAAAACTATCTAGACTTGAATCTAGAGGCGTATGTCTGTACACCCGAATTTTATCCTAGAGATGATGCGGCTTGGAAGTCTCTAGCGATCGAGTTTCTAGAAAATTACGGGATCGAGCTTTTCGAGAGAAATTATAAAATTTGTAAATAATAGGGCATAGGCTTTATCTTTTCTGTTGTTTATTGCGACGATTTTTGGTCACGAGATCGGGAAAATGGCTTAAATCCTCGATCGACTTCGGCGCGGGATAAATTTCTCCCGGTTCGGCCGTCACCCGATCGAGATAAACTTGAAAAGCCTCCTCATCCTCTCTATGTTCGAGAATATAGGCTCGCAATTCTTCGCGACTCATCGATTCAAATTCACGCTTTATCATACATACCTCCGATCGCCCATTTATATCTGATAATCCATGACGAAAACCACCTTACCCCCCCGTGCGTTGGCACTTAAGGCAGCGGTCATCTTCTTCGGATAGGGAAGATTGAGATTATTCATTAACTCAATAAAATCCTGGCGATTGCGGCCGGCGAAACGGGGATTCCAGCGCTTTTCCTCACCGATCGAGGAGACCGTTCTTCCCAGATAATCGTGACAGGGATAGACCAGCGTATCGTCGGGGAGGGTGAACAACTTCTCCGTTACCGTCTTGTATAACACCTCCGGCGAACCGTTCTGAAAATCGGTACGACCGCAACCGCGAATTAAGAGTGCATCCCCCGTTAATAGGCGTTTTTCATCGATGAGATAGGCTATATGACTATCGGTGTGGCCCGGAGTGGCGATCGCTTTTAGCTGCTGACCTGCCACAATCCAGATATCGCCATCGCGTACATAACCATCGATATCGCTCACTTCCGCATTTTCGGGAACGAGGATCGAACAGTTGGTTAACTCGCGTAAGCGGTGCGCGCCGGTGATATGGTCGGCGTGGACATGGGTTTCCATGGTGTAGCCTAGGTTTAACCCCAACTGCCAAAGAATTTGCCGATCGCGATCAACCTGTTCCAGGACCGGATCGATTAAAATCGCCTCCCCCGTACCCGAATCAGCGATCAGATAGGTGTAGGTACTCGATTCCCTATCGAAAAGCTGGCGGAAAATCGGCGCTGCCGGCCCGAATGCGATCGAGTAGGCCGCGGGGAGAGAAGTTCTCTCTTTAAGCGATCGCAACAAATCCCGGGCCAGTTCGGCCGCCTGTAAACGCAGTTCGGGAATGGCGGTGGTTTCCCAGAGATCGCCTTTGCGGGGATTTCCCAAGGTGTACAGCGTGTCCGATGCCGTACCGTCTGGCCTGAGAATCGCCCCGTTGTCCGCGGTTTCGATGCCGCAATTCAAAGGATGGGGACGGATTAACCCCCGTTGGCGAAGATGAACGACGAGGGGATCGGTTATGGTCGCGTAATCGTTACCCGCGCCGGTACAGTTAATGATTCGATCGATCGGTAGGTTTAACAGGTTTCCCGTTCCCCGTTGACGGATAGTAACCTCTACACAGCCGTTTTTAACCTCAGCACTCTCAATTCTTCCCCCATGATAGGTTAATTGTCCCGATTCTACGGCCTCGTCGAGGATACCGGCGATCTCGTCGGCGAGGCGATGGCGAAGAACCTCCCAATAGGCTTTCAGGTGGCGTAGAAATCTGGCGCGTTCCGCTATCGGCAGACAATGCCATAGACCTTGAGATATCGGGCGTAAGGCGTTTAAAACGGCGCGCCAGTCGTGACCTCGACTCTCTGCGGTTTTTACCTCCGCGCGAATCTGCCGTAGGAGTCCCCGCGTGGTCTGGGGCGCGGTTTCGAGGGTGAGGAACGGGGGATAGGGATCGGTGGGGCGGTGCGTTCGGGGGATCAGGCCATGACGGGAAACCGCGTGGATTTTGCCCGTGAATCCCCTTTGTGCCAGGGAAACCACCATATCCACCATCGTTAACCCCGTACCGACGATCAAGATCGTCCCGTCGGGTTTTAGCTCGGTGAGTGTGTCCGTCTCCCAAGCGTCGCGGAGATAGAGGGAATTGAGAGACGCGAGGGGTTGGGGAACCGTTGCGGGAAAATTGCCCAGCGCCAGAACTACTTTAGCGGCGCTGATTTTCTTGCCTCCTTTTAGGGTAATCGTCGCCTTTTCCCCGTCGAGTGTCAGATCGATCGCCGCATCGGTAAATGTTTCCAGACGGTGATCGGCAATGGCGTTTTCCCTCGCTTCTTCTAGGATCGATCGGATGTATTTGCCGTACACTAGACGCGGTACGAAGCTGGCCGGATCGATCGATCGATAGCCGTTATCCGCTAACCAGTGGAGGAAATGTTCGGGATCGTCCTCGAAGGCGCTCATTTTGCCCGCAGGAATATTGAGCAGGTGGCCGCTGTCTCGCGTTCCGTAGGCGATCCCCGTACCGAGGGGTTTTCGGTGATCGATCAGGGCGATCGATAATGGAGTCCCCGTGTCGCGTAACAGGTTCGCCGTCACGAGGGAACCACTAAATCCTCCCCCGATAATGGCGATGTCGAAAGTTGCAGAAAATTGATTCCGGTCAATGTAGCTCATAGATAACTATCGGGGAGGGAATTAGGGGTATGGTAAGGGTGTCCTTGGGGAGAGAAGAAGCGTTTGGTTGAGCATTTAGGTCATTGATAGGCGATGCCCATTTGTTGAAAAATAGTATTAACTCGCCAATGTCGGTTTTTGCAGGAAGCTTCGGCCGCTATCTGTTGTTTTTTAATTCTCATAACAAATCCTTTTATAACTTTTAAAGATGATTTAGTATTAGTTAGTCTAGCTAAGTGGGTGGGTGGAATTAAATATAAGATGAACGTAGGTTGGGTTGAAGCATGAAACCCAACGCCTGCATGGGTTACGAAGTGCGCTAACCCATCCTACAAATAATTTTGCCTCCCTACTTAAAAGACGATTTTTAGGCATTCTTGGTTAAGACATTAAAAATAAACGATAGGATTTGCTGTCAATTAAGATATAAATCCCTAGAACAATATAGATAAAAGGACTAATTTTATGTCCGTAGTTTGTAACCACTTTAGCTATCCTGGGATGGGTAATCAAAAAATAGGCTAGGGCGCACCAAATCCCCATCATGAGATAAAAAATTATCATGATAATTAAGACGTGCATCGGGGAATTATTGGCAAAAAGAGAGGTATAGATACCAATATTATCACCACCATTAGCCACAGTCACGGCAGCAACGTAATAGGTTTGGGAGGGAAAACGAGGAACAAAGGAGCGATTTCTAGAAGAATTAACATCTTCTCTTACTTCTTGAATGTAATCCTCATTTTCCCTTGACAAAAGTTGTTTAATGCCGATAATTAGAGGAATAAATCCTAATAGACCAATCCATTCTTTAGAAACCAGTAACCCAAATAGTAAACCGAGGGAACTAGCTAGGAGAATGAGGGTAAAACCGAGGTATTGACCAATAATCAGGTGTCGAGGTCGAAAATTAGCATTAAGTCGCGAGAAAAACAACATTAGCACCATTAGATCATCAAGATTTGTGGCTACAAAACTCGTCACGCTAGTAATTAAAAGGGTTACTAACCAATTCATAGATTGAAAAAAGAGATAATCCTTCCCATTCTAAATCTCATAGTGCCAGATTTCCTCCTCTCGTAAAAGAAGACGATGGACGGGAAGACGTTCCACGGACCCCTGTTGTTCAAGATGATTAAGTGCGCGGGTAATAGTGACTCTAGTAGTTCCTAATAAGTCAGCGATATCCTGATGAGTTAGACGCACATCAATTAATTGTCCGGTACCGGTTTGTTTGCCAAATTGATTGCCTAACCATGCCAGTAATTTCAAGACCATAATATCAGTACGTTTGTAGCTACGAATAATACTTAGTTCTTGTGCTTGCTGAAGATGAGACAGCAGAATTTCTGCCATTTGATAACTCTCAACTGTGGAAAAGGAAACTGCTTGCACAGGACTAATGCACTCAACTTGATAGGGATTGACTCTCTCTAGGGTTTTACCGACAAAACTGCCAGGTCCCCACAATCCCAAGACGATCAGGGTTCCATCTTCTAACCAAGTGGAGGTTTTCACGACTCCACTCTCGATTTTCCAGAAATTAGGATTTCTGAGGGGCAAAATTGCCCGATTATCAAAGTGCCAGCGATGGGGGGTTGGTGGTTGATAGGTAAGCGTCATGATTGGTAATTAATTTTGATTAGGTACTTAGTCAGTCAAAAGCACAAGGCTGTCGGTAAAGGGGCTTTTTAGACGAGTTAGTTTTTTTTGGAGAAATTTTGGGGTAAAAACGATAATTACCCCAAAAAAGACTGATTTTATGCCCTTGCAAGCCCTATTTATTTCGGGGTGTTAGTCTTCTCCAGTTCCGTCGTGGCCGAGGAGATCAGTTCTTGCCAAGCTCGATCGCTTTCCTGTAGAGTCTGTTTAACCGCGTCGATGGTCTTTTCCACGCGAGTTTTCAGGAAAGGGGAAGCACTGTCTTTGAGTCGTTCGGTGTCGTCGGCTAAGATATCGATCGTCTCGGAGGTATTAACGAGGCTCTTTTCTAGGGTAATAAGGTTGTTTTGCAGGGTTTCACTGAGTTTAGCCCCGGATTTGGTCAATTTTTTCGTCAATTTACTCACTTTTTCCCCTAGATCGTCAATATTATCCGCTAAGTCCTCTAGGTTGTCCTGTTGAGCTTCGATAATCTTCTTGTCGAGAGAAGGAGCGGCTAGTTGAGCATTTAGGTCATCGATAGCCGATTTTGCGGCTTGGATGGCTTTTTCATAGGCAATTTGGGCATCTTCGAGAATTTTTGGGCTAGAAACCTCATTTTTTTTCTTAACTGGTTCCACCACGGTGCCACCCGTTGCCGTGGCACGGTCGATGACGGCCAACTGTTCGGGGAGTAGGGGCAAGGCGATCGCATTTACTCTTCCCCCTAGGAGCAAAGTGACAGTTAAGAGGAAAATCAGCAGCCGGAAAACTTGATTTTTGAGGCTTTGAAAGCTCTTATTTAGGTTGATCATGATTTGATTTTCTCCTGTTCGGAAAATTGGTTAGTCTATCTGGATTTTATCATATCAAATTTTTATTTAACAAGAAATTTTATAAATAATTTATTGTATTTTTTGCCAATAAATTGCAGATAAAAATATAATCTTTTTGAGCCAAAAGCTAGTAAAGAAAAGCTTTTGCTCTCTCAAAGAAAATTAATTTTTATCAGTTTTTCATTAATGAGATGCTGAATTATCCGATGGATTTATTTCTTGATTAATCGGGGATATTTTCTTACGACCTTTAATATATTTGCCTAAAGATTTATTTTTCTTAAGTCGTTTAATGCCACTTAAAGTGCAGAGAGAGAATAGAGTTCCCACCAGAACCATCTGCCATAAACCGCAACCAGAAGCCGCGCCTAATCCTGCCGCTAACCAGATAGTCGCCGCCGAAGTCAAACCTTTTACTTGTACCTTATTTAGTTCCCGATGGGATTGTTGTAGGATGATTCCCGCTCCTAAAAAACCGACACCAGAAGCGACCCCTTGAATAGTGCGACTGAGAGCATTAGAAGACGCATAACCCACATCTCCCTCCGCTTGTAGGGGAATCATCACGAACAGGGCAGCCCCGAGACTAACGATGATAAAAGTTCTCAATCCGGCGGGACGACCGCCTCGCTGTCGGTTATAACCAATCAGACAGCCGACGGCCATAGCCATACTCAGCCGAAAAATAATCGTTTGCCAATCTTCCGAGTCAAAAAACATTGCTTAACCCATCAAATGAGATAAAAACTTCCCCTAACCAATCAAGGCCTTTTCCAGATCCCGCTTTTAATCGTTCCTATTCTCGATCCCGATCGATAATCCTAGTAAAGCTGTTGTTATACCTCGTTTTAAGCGTTCTTTTTCCGGCATTGTCTGGTGAGTCATCAAAGAGGGATAACAGACCAAAGACTGTCCTATTAGTCGATATCTTCGAGGTCTTTAAACAGGGCCGTGCTGAGGTAACGTTCCCCGAAACTAGGCTGAATCATGACGATTAATTTATCTTCGTTTTCGGGTCTTTTGCCCACCTGAATCGCCGCCCATAAAGCGGCCCCGGCCGAGATGCCGGATAGTAATCCTTCCTGACGAGCTAACCGTCGCGCGTAGGCGAAAGCCTCTGTATCATCGACGATAATCACCTCATCGATTAATTCGGGGCGGAAAATTGCCGGGATAAAACCGGCGCCGATGCCTTGGATTTTGTGCGGCCCCGGTTGTCCCCCCGATAAGACAGGACTATTAGAGGGTTCAACTGCGATCGCTTGAAATTGGGGACGACGGGGTTTAATGGTTTCGGCAATACCGGTAATGGTTCCCCCGGTTCCCACGCCACCAATAACCATATCTACCTGGCCGTCGGTATCGGCCCAGATTTCTTCGGCGGTGGTTTCCCGGTGAATTTTCGGGTTGGCCGGGTTGCGGAACTGTTGCAAACTATAGGCGTTGGGGGTGTTTTCGACTATTTCCTCGGCCCGGGCGATCGCTCCTTTCATGCCTTGGCTACCCGGGGTTAACTCTAATTGCGCCCCGTAAGCTTTTAACATTGCCCGTCGTTCTAAACTCATGGTTTCAGGCATAGTCAGGACTAGGCGATAGCCTTTGGCCGCCGCTACCATGGCCAGGGCGATGCCGGTATTACCGGAAGTGGGTTCCACCAGAATTGTTTTATCGGGGTGAATCAGTCCAGCGGCTTCAGCGTCCTCCACCATACTGACACCAATGCGATCTTTAACCGAGGCGGCCGGGTTCATGCTTTCCAGTTTGACGACGATGCGAGCTTTTACTCCCTCTGCCACTGGGATGCGATTCAGTTGGACTAGGGGAGTCCGTCCTACCAATTGGGTGATGTCTCTTGCGATCGGCATAATCCCACTTGCTTTATACTTGTTGGCTATTTTGATTATATATGTATTTAAAATGTTTTGCAATACTTTTTAAGTCAGAGTACACTGCAAAATGCTGGTGTTGGCACCTCTGATCACAACGTCGGCGGGGATTATCCCTGTCGATTTTTTTGCCTTGCCACTTTTTTTGTATATCAAAGCACAATCGACAAAATTGCCCCCGGAAATTTCCCTCAATTTAGTTAATTATTATTGGTATATAAAAGCACATTTGTTTAAACAACTTAAACGAATTATTAGAGAGATGAAAAGAGTGATACTTTTTCTCAGTATAGGGTTACACATTTAAGAAAGTTTTCTGAGATTTGTGCTGAAAAATTATTTTTTTGCGGTTTTTTTAGGAAACAATTTTTAATAAATAAAAGTAGGAAAATGGTCTATAAAATAATTCATGGCAAAAACGAAGTGTGTCTAGGAGCGTCAATAAACGCTAAATTCAATTAACAAGAATTGTTCCTCGATATACAAAAAAATCTGGACAAGGGAGAGTAAACTTTTTTCAAGGACGATAGTATAGTCCCAAGAAAAAAACTCCCAGATACTTTATCGGAAAAAATAAAGAAAAGCCAGAGAAATCAACCTCGATATTTTGCCGAAACCAATCATCATTATAGGAGATGAAAACTATGGTGTTAGATGCCTTTGCCAAAGTCGTTTCTCAGGCCGATACCCGGGGGGAATACCTGAGCGAGAATCAAGTCAATGCCCTAATTGCCTTCGTCAAAGATGGTATTGACACTCCCATCGCTAAAAGCGAGGGATTCTTGGTTCACTGAGTTTCCTTAATCTGGCAGGACGTATCCAACCAAACCAGAGGGAATCTCTCCCCAAGCGTATTAGTTTCGGTATGCCCTACCGTACTTAGTCCCT
>NZ_JADBRW010000452.1:0-9587 GCF_020247025.1 Microcystis sp. M109S1 | reverse complement strand
GTTTTACTCGTTCAAGGCCGAATTTGAAGTCTTTTCTGAACGAAACCCCTTACTATCTGTTGTCAAGGTTCAGTTTTTAGCTTGGTTATCGCTTTTTCCATTGTAGCTTAAAGCCGTCCTAAAAGGACGGGGTTTTAACCTAAATTTTCGATAATCAGGTAGAAAAAGGGTTAATTATTGATTAAAAACCCCACGCATGATGCCATCAACGACACCAAGATTTTCTAGGAGGAAATAGGCCACAAAAGCGCCACCCATGCCACCAATAAAGAAACCGGCAGCGAATTGACTCCAACCCTCCGCCGATTTCAGCGGATCACCACTAGCGGCCTTACCTTGGAAGGAGACAAGACCATAACTAGCTAAACAACCCGTAGCCAAAAGAACCATGGCTAAAGCGGGGATTAAGCCGCCGATATTGGCATATTCGGAGTCTCTCAAGGGGCCCAGGACAACCCAGGGACCACCGAGGAAATAACCGTGGGCCATACCCACTTCTAGACCGCGCAGAATCGGAGCTAGACCGGGACGATAGGCAGGTAAGTTACCAATAAAAGCTTTGGTAAAACCAGAAGCGGAAATGGGGGTAGCTAGATGACCAATGAACGGATCATCATTGTAGGGTGTCACCACCTGTTTGTATCCAGTTTCAGCCATTGTGTTTGAGTTCTCCTTTTTCCGATCAACGGGAAAATTGATCATAAAACTTTAAGATTACACTTTAGGCCTAAGAATTACTTCAAGCAACCCCATCGATCGAGTTTTCAAGGGTTGACGGCTGAAACTCTCACAATTCGTTACATTTCTCTCAGGAGAAGGGGGTTGGGGGTTGGGGGTTGGGGGTTGGGGGTTGGGGGTTGGGGGTTGGGGGGAGCTTTTTTCAGTGATCAGTAAACAGTAATCAGTGAACTGAAAACTCACACCTGATCCCATTTTTCTTTAGGTGTGACATAGATAGTGTACTGGGCAAGAGGCAAGAGGCAAGAGGCAAGAGAGTGCATGAGTACCTTTTTTAACTAGCCATCTCTGCCGCTAGTTTAGAAAATTGCTATCACATCTGCTCACTGATAACTGCTCACTGATAACTGCTCACTGCTCACTGATAACTGATAACTGATCACTGATGACTGATTAAGGGATAATCAACACTGGACAGGGGGCAAGGTTAATAACTTTGGTGGTGACGCTTTCGGACACACCTTCGCTGGTTAATCCTAAACCGCGACAACCCATAACGATCAGGTCGGCATTAACTTCATCGGCCACATCACAGATGACAAAAGAAGGTATTCCCTCCCTTTCAATCATTTCCGCCTTGATGCCAGCTTGGGCGAAAATCGATCGCGCCGATTGTAACAATCTATCCACCGCTTCGATCGAACTCATCTTATCGTCGGCGGCAATTTCTCCGCTGGGTGTCGTTTCCACCACCGACAACAGGACCAAACGACTGTCAAAGATTTTGACTAATTCGATCACACTATTGGTCGCGTCACGACTTTCGCGGCTGTGGTCGATGGGAAATAAAATCGTCTCAAACATAATTAGCAAGTCTCTCCAATCAAATTTTTCTGGGAAAATCAGTCTTAGAACTGCAAAACTGATCCCCAAATCTGAAATAATCTTTGTCAAAGTAATTGCCGCAAGTAGCGATACCCTGATTTAATCTTTATTGTACGGTAAGCAATCTAGGAGGTTATGGGCTGTGCCAAAAAAAACAGTAGCGAATTTAACAGAAGCCGATTTAGCGGGCAAACGGGTCTTAGTCCGGGTCGATTTTAACGTTCCCATGGACAAGGCCACCGGGAAAATCAGCGATGATACCCGCATTCGGGCGGCCTTGCCAACCATTGAGGATTTAATCAAAAAAGGGGCTAAGGTTATTTTATGCAGCCACATGGGTCGTCCCGACGGTGAGGTTCAAGAAAATTTGCGTCTGACCCCTGTAGCTAAACGTCTCTCGGAATTACTGGGCCAAGAAGTAATCATGTGTCCCGATTGTATTGGTGAGGGAGTTACGGCAGCGATTAGCCAAATGTCTAACGGTCAAGTGGCCCTTTTAGAAAATCTGCGTTTCCACGGTGAAGAGGAGGCAAATAATCCCGATTTTGCCAAAAAATTAGCCGCTAACGCCGATTTATACGTTAATGATGCTTTTGGTACCGCCCACCGCGCCCACGCTTCTACGGAAGGCGTTACCCACTATCTCAGCCCCTCGGTGGCGGGTTATTTAATTGAAAAAGAATTAAACTACCTACAGTCCGCTATTGAAACTCCCCAACGTCCCCTAGCGGCGATTATCGGCGGTTCTAAGGTTTCTAGTAAAATTGGCGTGATCGAAACTTTATTGGAAAAGTGCGATAAACTGCTCATCGGTGGCGGTATGATCTTTACTTTCTACAAGGCCCGCGGTTTAAGTGTTGGTAAGTCTTTGGTGGAAGAAGACAAACTGGAATTAGCTAAATCCCTGGAAGCGAAAGCTAAAGAAAAAGGGGTGGAATTCCTCCTTCCTACTGATGTGGTGTTAGCGGATAAATTCGATAAAGATGCCGAGTCCCAAATCGTCAAGGTCGAAAATATTCCCGATGGTTGGATGGGATTGGATATTGGACCTGAATCAGTTAAAGTTTTCCAAAAAGCTTTATCTAACTGTAAATCTGTCCTCTGGAATGGCCCCATGGGGGTGTTCGAGTTTGCTAAATTCGCAGCGGGTACAGATGCGATCGCTCACACTTTAGCCGATTTAACCGCTACTGGTACAACTACCATTATCGGTGGTGGCGACTCGGTAGCGGCGGTGGAAAAAGTGGGAGTGGCGGAAAAAATGAGCCATATTTCCACCGGTGGTGGCGCTAGTTTGGAATTACTCGAAGGTAAGGTTTTACCCGGTATTGCCGCCCTCGATGAGGCCTAATTATCGCTAATATCTAAGGTTTAAACAAGGTGGGTGCTGGCCCACCTTTTTTAGGAATTAGGAATTAGGAATTATGAATTATGAATTATAAATTATGAATTATAATACTAAATCTGGTTATTAAAAACTGATTATCTATAGCCCCTATTGCCTATTGCCTGTCCTGATATGTAGCCTATACTCAACGGATTTAGTATCATTAGGATACTTCAATCGCAGTAAAATCCACCCGCTGATATAAATCTGTCAGGGATATTTGAAAATCTAGAGAAAACAAAGTTAAAATCGCTTCTTGATCGTGATAATCCCGAAATGCCCAATGATCACCTCTTTTATGAAATTGTTCGATATAATAACCATATTGATCGATTAAAATATATTCTTCAAAACTATTAAGAGAGCGATAAAACTTAAACTTATCACCCCGATTATAGTCTTGAGTAGATTTTGATAAAACCTCGATAATCACCTGTGGATTGGTAATCGTATCGGTGCGTCCTCTTTCAAGAATTGGTTCCCCCTTAACGATCATAAGATCGGGATAGGTGTATACATTATAGGTGGGTATGGCCAAGCGTAGATCGGTGATAAATATATCATAGGCTTGATTCTGGATAGTTAAGGGAAATCTTCTGTAAAAATTTCCCGCAATGCGATTATGGTTAGGAGTTCCCCCAGTCATAATAATAATTTCTCCATCTCGATACTCGTGTCTGTCGGTGGCAGTTTCCTCTAGTTGAAAGTATTCTGCGACTGTGTAGCGTTTCTCAGTGGTTGCGACCATATTGCCCCCTTGAAAGCAAAGCTCTGTCTTTATAATAACCTGTTTTCTGAAAAGGTACAATTATCGGTTTTAATCAGGTGCTGACTGCCGTATAAATATCGAGAGACCTGGTTAACCAGGTCTCTCCAAAGTGGGTGGGATTATTGTTGCTAATTTGTTAATCCGGTCGGGATAATTTGAGGATAGCGCCGGTGACTTTCATACTTTCTTGATAAAGCACGTCCTTGCCCCAACGCTGTAACTGTTTACCTAGCAGAGTTTCTGTTTTTTGGTCTTCCAGATGGGCTACTTGTTCAATGCGGCAAGATTGGGCTCCTCCCGAAGCTTCCATCCGCATACAGCCGGTAGTTCCCGAACAAATTACCGTACAACAATCAGCCTGAAGATTAGTAGAACTGAGTTTAATACTAATCAGATCCCCTTGTACCTCACCCCAATCGGCCACGGGAATACCAGCTAATTCTGCTTCAATTAAACGCTGGTCCTGACCGAGGAAGCTAATCCGATGAATAGCGTAATCTCCCGACCGGTGACTATATCCCACTGGTCGCCATTGTAACCGGCTGGCCATCCAACCGAGGAACATAAAAGCTTGGCAAGGATTGCCCTTTTCATAATCAATAGTGATGCGATCGACTTCCAGAATAGCATCCCGGCGCTCCGGTGGATCAAAAGCCTCGGCGGTTAGTTCTTGCCAAGGGGCGAGACGACTCCAGTTCAGGTCAGCCAATGGTACATCTGTTGCTAGTAAATCCCCCACTTGCAGCAGTTCCGTTTCTGGTTCCCGAAAAGTGCTGGAATCGACGATAATCGTATCACATTGACTGGCCAGACGCTTAAATAGTCCATATTCCGCATCGGGACTGGCTTTCCACCAGAGAAATTTGGGCAAACTGGGAATAGTTAACTCGGAAATAATGCCGCCAATTCGTTCCAAAGCTTCCGCCGTACCGCTTAAAGTGACGTATTCACAGCAAACTAAAGTGTTCTGACTACGTTTGTTGACGGGACAATAGGCAGAAACGGAGGCTTTTACCCCTTCATCGGCCTCGGCGGTGGGACAGAGGGTAATAATGCGACAGGGATTGGAAGCAGCGATCGCATCTGCGACCCCAATCGCATCCAAATCGGCGGCGTATTGACGATGATTAGCCCCGTCCTCGGCGTTTTTTTCCGCTTCCCAGGCTGCCCTTAACCGAGCGACAAATTCATCGCTAGAAAGCCCGGTTACTTCTAGTTCTAGGTCCTTCTGGGCGACTTTGATCGCGGCGTGGGTCCTGGGACCGGCAATACCATCAATCGGACCGGTGTAATAGCCGAGAAGGGTTAACAATTCCTGTACCGCATCGGGTTCATAGACAATAAAGCTAAAGGTGGTGGCCCGGGTGGCGGCCATACCATCCTCATTATCATTATAGGATTGCCAGATATCGCGCAGTTCCTGCTCGATCACATCGATGGAAACATCTTTCGGTGCTTGCAGGGAGACAATGGGGGGGCTTTGGGTGGTCATGTCAGTTATCAGTTATCAGTTATCAGTTATCAGTTATCAGTTATCAGTTATCAGTTACCAGTTACCAGTTACCAGTTATCAGTTATCAGTTATCAGTTATCAGTTATCAGTTATCAGTTATCAGATGTGAGTTTTTAGTGAATAGTATTAAGCGACAAGCTCGGAGCTGCCTTTTTACTGTTTACTGCTCACTGTTTACTGCTCACTGTTTACTGCTCACTGTTTACTGCTCACTGTTTACTGTTTACTGCTCACTGTTTACTGTTTACTGCTCACTGTTTACTGTATTAGAGTCGTCGCCAACGACGGCCATCGCGGTTAAGGAGAAATTCCGCTTCTGTGGGTTCCCAAGTACCCGCTTCGTATTGGGGTACGGAGGCAGGATCGGCGGGAGCGTCCCAAGCGGCGAGAGCGGGAGTAACAATGCGCCATGCTTCTTCTACCTCGTCAGAACGGGTAAATAGGGTTTGATCTCCTAGCATAGCGTCTAAAAGTAGGCGATTATAGGCATCAGCGCTGGCAACACCGAAGGAGGAACCATAACTAAAGTCCATTTCTACCGTGCGCGTGCGTAATTCCGACCCCGGCATTTTTGCCTCAAAACGCAGGGCAATACCTTCATTAGGCTGAATTCGCAGACTCAGTACATTTGCATTAGTTTGTTGGGCTGCCGATTGGAAGATTAATAACGGCACATTGCGGAATTGGATGGCAATCTCGGAAACTTTTTTGGGCAGACGTTTACCCGTACGCAGATAGAAGGGGACACCCTGCCAACGCCAGTTATCGACGATTAATTTCATGGCGACGTAGGTGGGAGTGGTGGATTCCGGATTAACCCCCGGTTCTTCCCGATAGCCCGGAATGGGTTTTCCTTTCATCCAACCGGCTTTATACTGGCCGCGGATGGCGGATTTTTCTAGGTTATTGATATCGGCCAGGTGAGTCGCTTGCAGGACTTTGACTTTTTCGCCGCGGATACTATCAGCGTTAATAGCGTTGGGTGCTTCCATCGCCGTTAAGCAGAATAACTGCATCAGGTGATTTTGCACCATATCCCGCAAAGCCCCCGATTTTTCGTAATATCCGGCCCGATCCTCCACTCCCACGGTTTCGGCCACGGTAATCTGGACGTGATCGATAAATTGACGATTCCAGAGGGGTTCAAAGATGGCGTTAGCAAATCGGAACACCAATAAGTTTTGGACGGTTTCCTTGCCTAAATAGTGGTCAATGCGATAAACTTGGTTCTCCTGACAAACCTCTTGTACGACTCGATTGAGAACTTGGGCAGAACTGAGGTCTTTGCCAAAGGGTTTTTCGATCACTAACCGGTGTTTAATTGGGTCTGTAAGCATTCCGGCCGCCCCAAGGTTTTTAAGGCCGGGGGGAAAGAAATTAGGAGAAACCGCTAGATAAAAGACTCGATTGCCGCGGGTTCCCCGCATTCCGTCTAATTCTTCCAGAAAGACTTTCATTTTGGCGTAACTTTCTGGATCGTCCATGTTGCCGGGGAAATAGTACAAGCCTTGGGCGAAGTCTTGCCAATATTCCTCACTACCAATCCCGTCAGAAAATTCTTCGATGCCTTGGCGCATCTGTTGGCGAAAATAATCATGACTCCACTCTCGGCGCGCTGTACCGACGATGGTTAATTCGGCCGGCAGTCGTCTTTCCCGTTTCAGTTGATAGAGGGCAGGAACCAGTTTTCTTTGGGTTAAGTCTCCCGATGCCCCAAAAATGACTAAAATTAGGGGTTCTGGGGTTCTTTCTTGTCGCAATCCCACTCGGAGAGGATTTTCGAGCAGCTTTACCATAGGATTTTGTCTAGCCGAGGTGCATTATTTCCCAGTTTAGCGATAATACTCGACGGCATACCTAAAGTAAAAATTAACAACCACAATCAGTGATCAGTGATCAGTAAACAGTAATCAGTGATCAGTAAACAGTAAGCAGTGATCAGTAAACAGTGATCAGTAAACAGTAATCAGTGACCAGTAATTATATTAAATCTGGTTATTAAAGACTGATTATTATTCCTCCTTTTGCATGAGTGCCTAGGCTTTTTTGAAATCAAAAAGTTCGGGGCCTGGGAGTGAGCGGGGGGAAAATTGGGGGACTTTTTCCCTGAAAATTAGGTAATTGACCACCTAAAAATGGATAAAACCCCACACCCCACACCCTACCCCTAGGAAAAACTTTTTCAGCAAACCCTGATTGAGGAGAGGCCGTTATTTTTTGGCGGTTTTAACACAATCGAGGGTACGGACAATGGCGGCTGCTGCGTAGTTACGACGGGCGGGGTCATTTGGTACAAAAGAACTACCCTGTTCGTTCAAGGGAGAGGCCACACCGCAAAATCCCGACATCTGGGTAATTAAACTGGCGGCCCAATGACCGGAAGTATCAGAAAAATTGACGGGGGTTTTAGTTTGGGCTAAATCGGGGGCTTGTTTTTGCTGAGTTTTCAGGTAGGTGGCGGCCTGTTTGAGAATCGCCATCAATTCGGCCCTAGTGATGGGGTCGGTGGGACGGAATTCGCCGTTAGCTTTGCCGGCAACAATACCATTGGCCCGGGCCCATTGGATTTTTTGGGCACTCCAGCGCGTCGCTTCTACGTCGTTAAAACTGCCGCTGCCGGGGGGAATCGCTTCTAGGTTAATTTTGGTGACAGTTCCCATCCCTTCAATAATCATCGAGACGAATTGTTCCCTGGTGACGGGATTTTCGGGGCGGAAGGTGTTATCTTCTTTAAAACCGGCCACTACCCCAAGCGCGATTGCTTTTTCAATCTCAGTTTTATAGATATCGCCGCTAATATCCTGAAAACTGGCCCCGGAAGTGGGGGGGGGAGTGGTTTCGTTGATGGGAGGTCTGCCGGCGGCCGCGAGAACTTCCGCTTCTTTGCCGCTAAAGTAGAAGTGGCCTAAAGTTTTGCCTTGGAAAGTACGACGGCTAAATCTCCAACCCGGTTCGAGGATAATTTTCATAAATCCTGTTTGCATTCCTCGGGTTCTTCCCACCACTAATTCCGGTCTGCGAGCATCCCGGGGAGTTCCCACTAAGTATAATTCGCCATTGCGTTCCACAATACGCAGGATGTAATCTAGCCCAAAATCCCGGCCATCGAGACGGATAGAATAACCATTACTATCGGTGGCGCGGCGACAAATGCCGGTAAAGTCAAAGTTGAGGAGCAGCGGGTCGATCATGACGGGATTTGAGCCGCTTTCGCTCCAACACTTCTGTTTTCCCTGGATTTGTTCCAATACTAGCAGGTCAAATTTATTACCTCCGTAGGGACGAGCGATCGCTATTACCTGGGTCTGCTCGATGTCCTGTTCGTCAAAGTTGACCGCTGGTGTGGCAGTTATGCCGAAGGTCATTAGGGCGGTTAGGGCGATCGATAATCTGGCTTTCATAATCTTTAATCTATAAGACGATTTTTGCAGTAAAAATAGACGTGCTAGTCCCAATATTCTAAGACTGAATGCTTCCGGTTGTTGTTCCGGACTGCGCCGGATTGTTGTCTGTCCGCACAAGTTTTCTCTCAATCTTCAATTTCCGAACCTATTTATCCTGGCAATATTCTGATGGAACTGGTGGGTTGATCAATATTAATTCGGTTAGCTGTTGAAACTGGGGAGATTTTGGCGAATTGTTGAAAATTTTAGCCAGCCATTCGAGTCTTAGGCTAAGATGGGGAGAGAGGCTTTTAATTGGCCGCATCCCTTGACTTCCTCACAGGATTTAAGCCCAATAATTGCCTAAAAAATTGCAGTTAATCGATTGAGGGCTATCAGTGCTGAGGTAAATTATCATAGTTCATTAGCTCTGGTGAGCCATTGCCTTTTCTTTGGTGTGTGTGAGGTAAACAATTGTCACTAACCCCGCCCTAAAAGCGACGGGGCTTGCCTAGACCAATTTAGGCGACGCAAGTAGAGACTACCGCATCGAGACACAATCTGGCACAGACCTCCGAATACTTCCCTAGTTCGGATTCCCTCTAAGCTTTATTGGTAAAGCGTTGTTAGACAAGACATCTTGATTGTGTTGCGGAAAGGGACTTTAACTTTACTCTTAAGGATTATCTCCATGCCAAGAGTTCCTGTTATCTCAAAAGACGGAAAGCCCTTGATGCCCACTAAACCCAGTCGGGCCAGACGGTGGATTAAAGAAGGAAAAGCCATCGGTAAATTCAACGACTTAGGTATTTTCTATGTCCAGCTAACCGATGAATCCTCTAACAACAAAACCCAACCGATTGCCATTGGT
The DNA here is from genome assembly GCF_020247025.1 of Microcystis sp. M109S1. NCBI lineage: Bacteria > Bacillati > Cyanobacteriota > Cyanophyceae > Chroococcales > Microcystaceae > Microcystis > Microcystis sp. M109S1. The sequence goes on along the minus strand of NZ_JADBRW010000452.1, from coordinate 101 downwards.
ATTGACCCGGGTAAATTATTCTCTGGAATTGGCGTTCAATCCTCTCTTTTTACTCTTTGGAAAGCTCACTTAGAACTTCCTTTTAAACGAGTAAAAGAGCG
>NZ_JADBRW010000451.1:0-7025 GCF_020247025.1 Microcystis sp. M109S1 | reverse complement strand
GTGTCAGTCCGGGTCGCGACCATAAGACCAGAACAGAGTAAATCTGTTAAGGCAGGTGCGGAACCCCGCAAGGGAAAGAAGCAGAAACCTAAATCGTGAGGTTTGGGAATCACCGTCCGTTTACGGCGGTGAGGATGTCAAAGATTCCGATCGTTTAGCTATGGATAAACTCATTGTTACATTAATTCTGCGCCAATCCCTGTCAACCCCAATCACCGATAGAATAGGGATGAAGTGTTAAGTAGCTTGAGTGTTTATGCAGTCTCCCGAACCGTTCGATACTAAATATACCCCAGAAGAAGTGGAAGTGGAAATTGAAACCGACGATTTTCCCCCCGTTGCTACCCCGGTTAGTTTCGCTGCCACTCTTGAAAAAGTTAAAACTTGGTACGGCAGCCTGTCCACACCAGCACAGGTAGTCGTGGCAGTGGCGGGGGTTTTTGTGGCTCTTTCAATTTTAACGGCGATTTTACGCCTAGTCAGCGCAGTTTTAAGCGCTTTAATCCTCGCCGCTATCGTTTATCTCATCTATCTTTACATCCTCAAACCGAAAGTTTAGTCGGCTATGCACATTTTCTATTCAATGTCAAGAGTTTAATTGATAAAAAAAATTTATGGAAGAAGCGGACACCAGAGATATCTTGGGGGAAAATGTGGCTAAGTTAGGACTGGCCCAGATCCAGCGTCATCTATTTCTCTGCTGCGATCAGACTAAGCCAAAATGCTGTGACAAGGAAGAAGGGTTAGAAGTGTGGGATTATTTAAAGAAGCGGTTAAGTGAATTAGAACTCGATCGCCCCAGTACCGACCGTCCAGGCTGTATTTTTCGCACTAAAGCCAACTGTTTGCGGGTTTGTAGCCAAGGCCCGATTTTATTAGTGTACCCGGAAGGAGTCTGGTATCGAAGGGTAAACAGGGAAGTGGTCGAAAGAATTATCCAAGAACACCTAATCGGTAATCAAATCGTCACAGAATATGCTTTTCTTCGCCACGATTTACCGGCAATTTCTCTGAACTGTCCAGGAGAAGAACCCGAAACAATAGAGGAAAACAGGGTTAAAACTAGCTGAAACACAATAAACCTCTTGTAAAAATCAAAAATTGTTGTTAGGGTGAGGAGTCAGGAGTCAGGAGTCAGTAGTCAGGAGAATTAAGAATGAATAATAATCAATTAAATGGTCTATTTACAGATTTTATGCAATTTATAGCGTTTCTGATTCACAAGAGGTACATTGCCGATCCTGAGCAGCTTAATCAGCAAAGGTTTAAGTGTGCCGCACATATGCGAGAACCGCTATAATCATTATTTTTGCCGTTTTTGAACCCTGAAAAATTAATTATGCAAGAGGTTTAATTAACTACACATATCTAACTACCTGTTGCCTCTTGCCTGTCGATCCTTTGTCCGTCTCCATTCCCCCAACCCTGCAGCCCGGAAAATACCGATGAAAGAGACCAACAAAGACAATAAACAACTTTTATTAATCGACGATGACCCGAATTTAATACTTTTGGTGAAAGATTATCTAGAGTTTCGTGGTTATAGGGTGACAACCGCAGAAAACGGTCGGGAGGCCCTAGAAATCCTCGAACGCGGGGCAAATACTGCCAAGGCAAGGGAAATGCCCGATATGATTATCTGTGATCTGATCATGCCGGAAATGGACGGTTATGCCTTCCTCGAAAAAATTCGTCAGGATAGTCGTTTTAGTGGCATTCCCGTGATTTTTCTCTCCCCTAACGCTCAAAGTCAGGACAAGGTAACAGGTTTAACCACCAGGGCCGATGTCTATATGGTCAAACCCTTTGAACCGGAAGAATTAGTGGCCCTGGTGGAGTCTTCCCTCACACAAGCGGGCCGGTTGCTGAAACGCAGCACCCGCATCCATTCCCCGGATGTCACTCCTCTTCAGGTTCCGGGTAATGTGGAATTAACCCCAACGGAATTAAAAGTAGTACAATTGGTCGCCCAAGGACTGGCTAATCGGGAAATCGCCGAAAAACTCAATGTTAGTCAACGGACAATCGAAAGTCATGTGTCGAATATGCTTCATAAAACCGGTCTTCATAATCGCACGGAATTGGCCCAATGGGCGATCAAAAGTAATAAGCTGTTGACTATCTAGAGCTTGCTGAAAAACTTTTTCAGCATACCCTCAATAGTCAACAGCTTATCAGGGGTTAGGTCAGGTGATTGTCAACTCACCTTTTTTTGGCATTAAAAATCCCTGAGATTGTCTTGGGCTGCTAGTTGCGATCGCTCTTTTTCCATGGACAATTCCGTTTCCAATTCTTGGCTGAGGAAATAGTTGAGGAAAGTTCGGATAATAGCGATGAGGGCGAGTTTTGCCAAGGCTTCTATAGTAGGTGTGACGGTAGTAGCCACGATGTCTCCACCTAACTGAAACTCTAGGGCTAAAGATAGCCAAGTACCAAAACGAATGCGAATTTGATTGAAGGAAAAAGGGGGAAGACTGCGACGGTGACGATTAGACTGCCAAGCTAATTGTAGGGTTTTAATTAATCCGATCACCACACAAGCGATCGAAAGACTTTCTAGGCAAAACTTGATGATTGCCACAGCAGAGATCAAGCCTGTTTCTAAAGCTGCTAAAAATTCCATACCCAACAGACACCCTCTTATGGGATTATCCGATAAACCAACCTACCATCTAAGGAAGTTTGTCCAATGGCAGTTAGAACAGGGTTCTCGCCTGTTCTAACCTCTGACTGACTTAAGCCGGTCTTCCCTCCACCACCTTATCGATTAAACCGTAGGCGACGGCTTCCTCGGCGGAGAGGAAATAATCGCGGTCAGTGTCTTTTTCGATGCGTTCAATGGTTTGTCCGGTGCGATTAGCCATAATTTCGTTTAATTGCTGGCGAATACGCAGGATTTCCTTAGCTTCAATGTCGATATCCGTCGCTTGCCGGCGCCCGGTTCCGCCCATGGGTTGGTGAATCATAATCCGCGCGTGGGGAAGGGCTAGACGCTTACCCGGACTACCAGAAGCCAGTAAAAATGCCCCCATAGAGGCCGCTAATCCCACACAAATAGTCACCACTTCCGCTTTGATGTACTGCATGGTGTCGTAGATGGCCATGCCGGCGGTAACGGAACCCCCCGGGGAGTTGATATAGAGATAGATGGGTTTAGTGGGGTCTTCCGAGTCGAGATAAAGCATTTGGGCCACAAGGGCATTGGCTAACCCGTCGGTGACTTCCTGCCCCAAAAAAAGAATGCGTTCCACCGAAAGACGGCTGTAAATGCTAATCCACTGTTCGTATTGGCTACCCGGCAGACGGTAGGGAACTTTTGGCACACCGATAGGCATAATTGGTAACAACTCCTGCTAATTTGTAATAAATCTTAACTAACTTGGGCGAGGGGTTTCGGTAGTTCCTTGCGACTTTCCAGAACGCGATCGATTAATCCGTAGTCTTTCGCCTGTTGTGGGGTGAGATAGAAGGTGCGATCCATATCTTTCGCCAGTTTTTCGGTGGTTTGACCCGTATTTTTCGAGAAAATCTCTAACATGGTCTGTTTGTTGGCGATTACCTCTTTGGCGCGAATCTGGATATCGGTGGCTTGTCCTTGGGCCCCGGTGCGATTTTGGTTGAGAACAATGGTAGCGTGGGGTAAGGAGGCACGAAAACCCTTGGTTCCCGCAGAAAGAATCATCGCTGCAGTTCCCATGGCCTGCCCGATACAGATAGTATGAACGGGAGGTTTAATGTAGTTGAGGGTGTCACAGATAGCGAAAGCTTCGGTTTCGTAGCCGATCGCGTCCCCCGTGTACCAGGATGTGCCGGTAGAGTTGATATAGAAGAAAATCGGTTTTTCGGGATCGTCAAATTGCAGGTAGAGCAGTTGAGCGATAATTAATTCCGTCACGTCCACCCCGACATTGCGCTTGACATCATCGGAGGAAAATAAGGGCAACCCCAGATAGACAATTCTCTCTTTGAGCAGGAGAGATTCCAAGTCCGGTGGTGGTGTCCGATAGGCTGCATCCCCATAATAGGCAGTTTGTACCGCTTTAATCACTGAGTTCATCGAGTTTTTCCGTCATACACAGTATCCTGCTTTTGATTTTAACGTAATCGGGTTGACCGATTGCGTGGGGGTATTTTTAGCTAGGTTCCTCCCCAAGAATCTCTCGGTGTGGGGTGTAGGGTGTGGGGTGTGGGGTGTAGGGTGTGGGGAGAATAAATAAAAATAATCTCCTGACTTGAAAATAGAAGCTGAAATAACGCAAATTCGTCAATCAGAATATTTTCATCTCTGGTGGTGAAAATTTTTTCATCAGGACTGACTCCTGACTCCTCAAAACAAAAACTTTGTACCTCACCATTAAGATAACTGCGATCAGACTCAAAATAGATGGACTCGCAGCATATTCTGTTCTTTTTGTCAAAAAAACTTTCTCTTTGCAACAAAACTACACAATTAATTGATCAACGCGTTGGGTTAAAAAAGGCTCTTTAACGGCCAGTTATTGCCGTTGCTGAATAGGTAAGTGTAGATTTAGCAAGGGGTTTCAGGATCACCAGACAACTAAAAACCCCAAAAAGCACAGAAAAAGCCATCATTTCATACTGCGAAATTATACCATAATCGCTGGAAGTATTGCAACCTCGTAAACAAATGAGAATTATTTTCAATAAATTCTTAAGAAAAGATAAATATTGCGAAGTGTAAATTTAAATATTCTCAACTATTAAAGCTTGTTTGATATAAAAAACTTATAAAAAGTTGTAATTTTTACTGACTGATTACTGATTACTGATTACTGATTACTGATCACTGATTACTGATCACTGACTGAGGGAAACTTTAAACAGGAGTGACAACTGCTGTCAAAGCCGCCGTAACCGCGTCCATCGGTTGATTACCGTCGATATGGTTAAGGGTCCCTTTTTGGCTGTAATAATCTAAAACGGGGGCAGTTTGGTCGATATAAACCTGTAGGCGACGGGAGATCGTTTCTTTAGTATCATCTTGACGACCGCGTTGCATGAGACGCTCAATTAAGACCGTATCTGCTACAGCCAAATTAACCACATAGGTGTAACTATCGGCCAATTCTTCCAGTAATGCGTCTAAAAAGCTCGCCTGTGTCACCGTGCGGGGAAACCCGTCAAGAATCCAACCCTTAGCACTGTCAGGCTGTTTTAAACGTTCCTGAATTAAACCTAATAACAATTCATCGGGGACTAATTCTCCCTTTTCCACATAAGCTTGTGCTTGCTGACCAAGTTCTGTCTTCTCTGTAATTGCTTGACGTAAAATTTCACCGGTAGAAATATGGGGAATCGTCAGAGATTCCGCTAATTTTGCCGCTTGGGTCCCTTTTCCCGATCCGGGCGGTCCCAAAAATATCACACCGATCCGTTTGCTCATGGATTAAATATAGGGTTTTAAGGGAAAAAACAACCAGTAACCGCTAAAAGGTCACTGGTTAACTATCTAACTACTGTTTAATCATGTCCTCATAGCGTTGAGACATGACATAGGTTTGAATTTGTTTCGCAGTATCGATCGCCACCCCCACCAGAATTAACAGGGAAGTTGCCCCCAAACCGCGAAAAGTGGTGACACCGGTGGCGCTTTCTACTACAGTCGGCACAGTAGCCACCAAACTTAAAAAGAGAGCGCCCAAAAGGGTGAGACGATTCAGCACCCCTTCCAGATAATTAGTAGTAGCGGTTCCCGGTCGAATCCCCGGAATACTGGCCCCCATTTTTTTCAGGTTTTGGGACATATCTTTGGGGTTAACGATCAGGGAAGCGTAGAAGAAACTAAAACCGAGAATTAGTAAGCTATAAAAAGCCACATAACCCCAACTATCGGGACGCAGGGCATTAACCAACTGGACTAAAACCTGACCGACCGGGTTATCCGTGGGTAAAGCTTGCACCAATTGGAAAGGTAACACCAACACTGCCGAGGCGAAAATAATCGGCATCACGCCCCCTTGATTGAGTCGTAGGGGTAGATAACTGGTTCTTTCCCGATAGAGACGACGACCGACCTGACGACGGGCAGAAACAATCGGAATCCGACGGGTTCCTTCCTGAACAAAAACAATGCCGATAATCATCACCAAGAAAACCAGCAAGAGAATCACCACTTGAGCGATCGCTTGTCGTCCACCCTGTTGAGCAAAAGTAATCGTATCACCGAGGGTTTTCGGTAAAACAGCGACAATATTCACAAAAATCAGCAAAGATGCTCCATTTCCCAGACCGCGTTCCGTAATCAGTTCCGAAATCCACATCACGAACATAGAACCGGCCACTAAAGCGAGAACCGTAGCAGCGATCGAGGGTAAAGTTCCGGCCACAACGCCGTTAGCCACCAATAAACCGAGAGTAATGCCGATACTTTGAATAATTGCCCAAAAAAAGGCAATATAACGGGTAATTTGGGCAATTTTTCGCCGTCCTGCTTCTCCTTCATTTTTCTGTAAATCTTCCAAAGAAGGAAGGGCAGCGGTGAGCAGTTGCACGATAATTGAGGCGTTGATATAGGGAAGAATGCCGAGGGCAAAAATCCCTAACGTCGATAATCCTCCCCCGGTAAACAGGTCAAGGATTCCCAACGCGGCGTTACTTTGAATAATTTCTGCTAATCTTGCCCGATCCAAACCGGGTATCGGTACAAACATCCCAAAACGGAGCAGAATCAGTAAACCCAATGTAACCAACAAGCGACCGCGTAAACCGGCCGCCTGTGCCATTTGCATAAACGTTTCCTGTGCCGTGGGAGCCTTATCACGACTGACGACCATTAACAGTTACCTCTAGTGCAGTTTTTTTATGGGAAAAAGTAATCGAGGGGGAAAACTTTCTCGATTTTTTTAAGATTTCCCCTGTCTTTATTTTGACATCCTCACCGCCGTAAACGGACGGTGATTCCCAAACCTCACGATTTAGGTTTCTGCTTCTTTCCCTTGCGGGGTTCCGCACCTGCCTTAACAGAGTAAATCTGTTCTGGTCTTATGGTCGCTCTACAGACTGAC
>NZ_JADBRW010000450.1:0-2989 GCF_020247025.1 Microcystis sp. M109S1 | reverse complement strand
GTCAGTCTGTAGAGCGACCATAAGACCAGAACAGAGTAAATCTGTTAAGGCAGGTGCGAAAAATCCTTCGGGAAAGAAGCAGAAACCCAAATCGTGAGGTTTGGGAATCACCGTCCGTTTACGGCGGTGAGGATGTCAAGAATTTGACCAAGGTACAGCAGTTGTCCGTAATTTAATTCTTCCCAGTGGCAACTATCCGGGTACAAATTTCCCCTATCTCAGTTCTAATCTTAATTTTGCCCCCGATACCAACTTAGCCAGTTTAGTGACTGCCGATGGTCAGGAAGCGAGTACCATTGCTAATAAAATCGCTAAGAGTACGGTGATTACTCTGCCCGATGGCCAGAAAATTGGCATTGTTGGGGCAACTACCCCGATTTTACGCTCAATTTCCAGTCCGGGTAACGTGGGAGTTTCTCCTGCTAATCCAGATGACCTTGATGCTTTAGCGGCCATTATTCAAGCTTCCGTCGATGCACTTTTGGCCGCTAATCCGGGGATGAATAAGGTCGTTTTGTTAGCCCATATGCAACAATTATCGATCGAACAGGCCCTAGCAGAACGTTTACGCAATGTCGATATTATTGTAGCTGGTGGTTCCCATACTCGTTTAACCGACGAAAATGACCGTTTACGAGCCGGAGACACCTTCCAGGGCGTTTACCCCATTGTCAAAACTAACCCGGACGGAAAACCCGTAGCGGTAGTTAATACCGATGCCAATTATAAGTACGTCGGGCGCTTAGTTATCGATTTTGATAGCAATGGTCATATCATTCCCGAAAACTACAATCCCAATATTAGCGGCGCTTACGCCACCGATGCCCAAGGGGTGACGGAAGTGGGGGGAACAGGATTAGAAGACCCCGAAATTCGGGCAATTACCAATTCCCTCAGAGAGGTTATTAACGCTCAAGAAGGCAATTTCTTCGGTTTTACGCGAGTTTTCCTCAACGGTCAACGGTCGGGGACAGGATTAGATGGAGTTCGTCAACAGGAAACCAATCTCGGCAATATTACCGCCGATGCTAACCTAGCTGAGGCCAAAAAAACCGATGCTAACGTGGTTATTTCCCTGAAAAATGGCGGTGGTATTCGCAATAGCATTGGCAGTATCATCGTTCCCACCGGTACGGAAGCAGTACGGGTAGCACCGGAAGAAGTACCCGGAGTGAAACCGGCCGGGGGAATTTCGGAAGTAGCGATTAAAAATGCCCTCAGTTTTAATAATTCCCTCAGTCTCACCACTGTCACCGCTAGTGAATTAAAGGGGATTTTGGAGTACGGTCTGGCGGCTAGTACAAACGACCCTGCTAATTCCCAAGGCCGTTTCCCGCAAGTGGGAGGAATGGCCTTCAGTTTCGACCTTGATGACCCCGCCGGCAGTCGGATAAAATCTTTGGTAATCAAGGATGAAAACGGCACAGTTATCGATGTGGTGGCGCAAAATGGCGCAATTATCGGTGATGCTAATCGTAGCTTCCGCATGGTGACTCTTTCTTTTCTTCTTGATGGCGGTGATGGTTATACCATTCCCCAGCGCAATCGCGTCAATTTGCTAGGCAGTACACCCAACTTCACTGGTAACGCAACTTTTGCCCCCGATGGTACGGAACAGGACGCTTTTGCGGAGTATTTACGGGCGAATTTCTTCAATCAACCCTTTTTAGGGGAAGATGTGAGCAGAGAATTTGATACCCGTCTGCAAAACCTCAATTTCCGCAGCGATGAAGTTTTGCGTTCTACTCGTTCGGGTACGGCCGGCATTGATAATCTAGTGGGTACTACCGGTGATGATGTCTTAGTCGGGTTCCAAGGTCGCGACACCCTAACTGGTTTAGGTGGTAATGATTTCTTTGTTTACGTTAGTCTTAGCGATCGCAGTGATACTATTACTGATTTTACCGTCGGCAGCGACAAAATTGTTCTCACACAACTGCTTAATAGTTTGAATTACACCGGCAGTAATCCCATTGCTGATGGTTATATCACTTTTACTGGTCGTGGTAGCAGTACGGTTCTCAATATCGATACTGATGGTTTTGGAACTGCTGCCAGTCCTTTATCCCTAGCGTTAATTAATAACGTTGCGGTGGCAGCCTTGAATAACCTTGCCAATTTCCTATTCTAGTTTTTTTTGGTGGGCTATCAATGCCCACCTGAGTTTTTTTAAGGAGTAATTCCCATGAATAAAGTTGCTATGATCACAGGTTTAGCCCTAGCATATTTTGGTGTTAATGTCAATAGTTTGCAAGCGGCAAATATCACTTACAATTTTCAAGGTGTTATAACTTCTGGAAGTCTGACCGGGACTTATTCTGGTTCAGCTAGTTTCGATGATGGGGCGATTACAGGCGTAGATTTTGAATCTACCCCCTTGAGCAATATTAGTTTTAATCTCCTCGGCCATAGCTTTAATCTCGCTTCGGCCGATGCCCCTCCCGTGGCCAATTATTTCGATGGGACTTTTATTGGCATTGATTATAGTGTCACCTCTACTAATGCTTTCTTTCCCATCGCTAATTTTGCCCTGACTAGCGGATTGTTTAACCTCAGTGAAGCGGCTTTTACCTATACTACTCGCTTGGGTATTGCGGGACAAGGTAGCCTAACTTTTAGCAAAGTTCCTGAACCTTCTATGGTTATCGGTTTAATTACTTTAGGAGGAATAGGTTTTGTCCTCCGCAAAAGGCCCTAACTAATTTGAGACTTCCTTAGCTAAAAACGCCTACCTCAAACTAATGAGTAGGCGTAGTTTATCGAAAAATTGGGTTTAAAGCCTCGCCCTTTTAGGGCGACTTTATATGATGTATGATATTAAGAATAGCGGGCAGGGTAAGCAACCGCTGGAAAAACCCAGTCATCGCCGGATGAACGCACCTTGAAAACTAGAGTTATGGGGTTCTATAGGGGAATGCTCCTATAGGTAAAAATTCTCAGCACCAAGTACCAGAGAAACCAAGTATTTTAGAGGTTTTGAACTGTATCG
>NZ_JADBRW010000045.1:0-7533 GCF_020247025.1 Microcystis sp. M109S1 | reverse complement strand
ATGTCTTAACCCTTGTTGTAAAGGTACACAACTAACTTCGTTTAAAAAGTCTAATTCTTCTTGCTTTTTCCAATCGGTTAGCATTGAAGAAGTTTGAGCATATCCTACTCTTTCTTGCTTTTCGTACCATGCTTGTGTTCGTTCGTGGAGAGCTTTATTGTAAACTAATCTTACACAGCCCAAGGTGCGCCGCAATAGCGACTCTTGTTCGGGTGTGGGGTAAAATCGAAACCAATAGGCTTTTTCCATGGGGAGCATTTTAGCATATATTTCGTAAATGTGTTAATATTTAACAGTAAAGCCGTCGTAGAACGACGGGGTTTCAGACCCAAAATTTTCGATGAGCGATCGCAAAGACCCAGAAAAACTCGCTTCGGAAAATAGGGCTGATAACCCGGAAAATAACGGTAAAACCAGTTTATCGCCCCCCGATGCCTCCGAATACGTCTCCTCTTTATCTTCCCGTAATCCTGTGCGTCAGCGCATCCTACTATTAAAAGATCTTCGACCGGGTAACGCGGGGTTACTACTGGCCCCCCTGATGGTGATGACCATCGGCCTGGTCTTTAGCTGGGACTGGTTAGGCTTTTCTGGGGCGATAGTAGCGATATTAATATCTTTACAGGTAATTTTGCCCTCTATTCGCCAGTGGATCGCCCATTATCTCACCCCCTCTGAACGTCAGACGGTTTTTGCCTTTATAGTTTTTATAGCTGCTCTGGCAGCATTAGGGAAATATTTAGGAGTTTACGGGCGAATATTGCGATGGTTAGAGAGTTTTAAATACGATGAGTTTGGTTCCTGGGCCGAGTGGGTGGGGGCCTTGGGACAGATTATGATCGCCGTGTTAGCGGTCTATGTGGCCTGGGAACAGTACGTTATTTCTAAGGATTTAACCATACAACAAAATCGCATTACCCAACAACAGACGATCGATTCCTATTTTCAAGGGATTTCCGATCTAGCCTTGGATGAGGAGGGATTTTTAGAAGATTGGCCCCAGGAAAGAGCGATCGCAGAAGGTCGCACCGCTTCCATCCTCAGCAGTGTCGATGCCTCTGGAAAAGCGAAAATACTGCGTTTTTTGAGTCAATCGCGGCTATTATCACCGATTAAACGAGATCGTTATCTAGGCAGACCGATTCTAGACGGGGAAGGGGGTTATGCGGAGGATCGAGAGTTCGGTACAAGAGTAGTACAATTGGGGGTAATGTTAGCGGGGTCAGACATTTCTGGGCAGGATTTGCGCTGGACGGATTTAAGCGAAGCGAATATGGTGCGGGCCGATTTAAGTTATAGCGATTTGGTGAAAGCAAATTTATCGCGGACAATTCTCTACGAAGCTAGTTTAAGAGGGGCAGATATGAAAGGGATGCGTTTATTTTATGGTTCCCTAGAAAATGCTACCCCCCGCAGTCGTACCATTCCCCCCAATTATGACACTGGAGAACACACGGGAGCAGTGGTAGAAAATGTCAATTTTACCGGGGTGAAAAACATGAGCGAGGAACAACGTCACTATTGTTGTCGTTGGTGTGGGGAAAAGTCGCGCGCAACCATTCCGGGAGGATGTGGTGATATTGCCAATCTTTTGGGCCGTTAACGAAAAACCCTAATTAGAATATCTCCTCATCGGTAAGGGCAGTGCTATAATCATCGGTATTAATGGCCAATAATTCCCACAAATTTATGAATCAAAAAGTCTTTATTCTTGCCACTGCTTCCGCTAGTTTATTAGCCCTATTAGTTACCACTAACTCCGTACAAGCTGCCCCAGAGTCCTTTCATCCTAGTTTCAACACCGAGAACTTAGGTGACATGATTATCGGCAAGACAACCGGCGAAGAAAATCCGATTTTACGTCATCTTAATTGTAGTTGTGCCACCTGCACACAATCCTTTAACTCCTCACTCAATTGATAATTTTCCACCCCAACGATCCTGGGGTATAAAAGTCCGCTCTAGATTAATTTTTGCCACGGGTTCTGTGAGGGTAAATTCTCCCGATTCGATTAGTGCTTTTAATTCTAAAGCGGCTTCCCGGGCCAAGGAAATACTTGCCAAAGGAGCCACCCTAACACTTTTTCCCTCGATCATAATCCGACCGCTTTTTAGTTTAGCGTAGGTGATTAAACCAAAGGTAGGACGGACTCGCCGGGGAATAGAAAAATCCACCACTGGAGCGACAATTTCCTCATCTTTTACCGCACAATGTCGAACTATTTCCTCGCTTAAAATTGGAATTGGTACTGCTACCCCTAACATTAAAGAAGCCCCATAATTTTTGAAATAACAACCCCGCACCCAGCGAGCATTCATTTGTTTAGCATCACCAATTAAGGCTAAGGTGGAAGCCGGTCCAATAGGAGTTCGATTTTGTAGGCGTTTTTGCAGGGGAAAATGTTGGGTTCCTTCCCAGGCAATATAACCGATTCCTCCTCCTAAAAAAAGGCGCGTACCGATGCCTATAGCCTCTAAATCGGGGTCATTTAACAGGGGAGAAATTGCCCCTGGGTTAGAATAAACTGCATTACCTAATCTCGGCTGTAGTGGTCCTAAATAAGTATATAAAGTCCGCTCTCCCCCATTGACTCCGACGATAAAATTCTGGTAGAGATTGCGAGGATTAAAAAGATAAAATTGATTGATAGTCTCCTTAGAAATAATCGTTTCAAAAGAAGTGCGAGGATAACAATCGGTGGCCTGGCCGACAGCGCGCAATTGAATCGATTTTCCAGCGATTAAATCCTCAATAATATGTCCGCCACCCCTTTCGGGATTTTCTCCCTCTAAATTCTCATTTTTGGCCGCTAGATCACTAATAGCACTGGCTCCTAAATATAAATCCACCGCCCCAAAACCGGCATAAGCAGGAATCCCATCTAACCAACATTGACGAATTTTTATCGGCGGATCCGTCTGACCTAAATTAATAATTGCCCCCGAAGATTCCATCGGTTCAAAAGTTCCCGTACAAACCACATCTACTTGGGAAAAAACCTCCTTAATTCCCATCTCGGTAACGCGGCTTTTTAATTCCTCTACTGTCCAGACTACAGCCGTTTTTTTAGCGATTTTGTCGTTGATTTCAGCGATTGTTCTCATAATAAAAATTGGCAAGATGGGGGTTAGGGAGCTTTTTGCTGTTGTCAGTAAACAGTAATCAGATTTGAGTTTTCAGTGAGTGGTATTAACTGAGCAGTATTAAATGGCCGTAACAGTGCTGTCTTTTCACTGATTACTGATTACTGATCACTGATCACTGTTATAAGATGAAAAAGGGAAAATTTACGATCGAAGCTTTTCTATGACAGTTACACCCGTTTCAGCCTCCTTTAATCCTGTTTCTGGTCTAGTTAACCGTATTCTCGGCATAAAACCGCTTTTTGACATCGCTCGCTATCAGGCGCGCAATATGATGATTAAAAGAGCCGAAAAACTAGGCGTACCTTGGCGAGAAACCGTCAAACAATGGCAGCAACGGGATTGGAGTCGGGAACTGCAAGCGATAGAAAATCCCGATCTCGTCTATCCCGAATACTACGTTTGTTCTTTCCACGCTTACGAAAAGGGCAATTTAGACTGGTTGCCAGCTTTTGAGGTAGAATCTGCCGCCTATGCTGTCCATTCTACCATCTGGCCCGGGGCGGGGATTGACGGCGATCCGCGATTGCGACGGGAATATCACCGGATATTGAAGGAGCAAATCAAGGCAGAAATTAACGATATTGTCGATTTAGGCTGTAGTGTCGGCATGAGCAGCTTCGCACTGCAAGATACTTATCCTCAAGCGCGGGTAACTGGTTTAGATCTCTCTCCCTACTATTTAGCCGTTGCCCAATACCAAGCTCAACAAAAACAAAAGACGATTCAATGGCAACACGCAGCCGCAGAAAAAACTCAATTACCTAGTCAGTCCTACGATCTGGTATCTTCGTTTTTAATGTTCCACGAACTACCCCAACAGGCTACTAGAGAAATTTTCGCCGAAGCGCGTCGTTTATTGCGATCGGGGGGTTATTTGACGCTAATGGATATGAATCCGCGCTCGGAAATTTATCGAAAAATGCCCCCTTATGTCCTAACCTTACTCAAGAGTACCGAACCCTATCTCGATCAATATTTTACTCTCGATATCGAACAGGCATTAGTTGAAGCCGGGTTTCAACCACCGATCATTACCCCCACCAGTCCCCGACATCGAGCGATTGTTGCGCGGGTTTCCGAATCATAATTTTGAGGTAATCAATGAAGATAATTTTTCGTCAAAGTTGGACAAAGATATTAACTATTGTCCCTATCTTCCTGTTAATTTTTGCCAGCAAAACCCTTGCCCATCATGCCATGGCAGGGCAAACTCCCGATAATTTTTTGAACGGATTTTTATCGGGTTTAGCTCACCCGGTTATCGGTTTAGATCATTTAGCTTTTGTGGTGGCTAGTGGTTTAATTGCTGTGGGGATGGAACAGGGTTTATTAATTCCGATCGCTTTTGCGATTGCCACTTTAATCGGGACGGGTATTCATTTACAGGGTATAAATTTACTCTTTCCTGAAGGGATTATTGCCCTTTCCGTGGTGATTTTTGGCGTGATTTTAACCCTGAAAAAAGGTTTACAAACTCATTCTAATCTCTATACGATCGCCCTGGCAACTTTGGCAATGATCGGGGGAATTTTCCACGGTTATGCCTACGGAGAATCAATTATCGGGGCGCGGGTTGCCGCTTTAGTTGCCTATTTAATCGGTTTTACCGTCATGCAATTAGCGATCGCATCTGGTGCTTTTTTCCTTGGCAGTGTCATCAAGGAAAAATTAGCCAAGCAAGCAACTCTAATTAGCAAGTTAATCGGATTGGCAATTATGGCGATCGGTACAACTTTTTTAGTGGGAATTAAGTAAATTAATCTCGATGGGGCTAATTATTAATGGCTCTCTTGAGGTTATGGTGATCAGCAAATCTGATCGAAGAAAGGGCGTACACTATACGCCCCTACCAATCACACTAGGTGCAATATAGGGGCGCAGCCTCGATAGTGCGATCACAGATTGTCTAGAGAGTTTGTAAGGTGGAAAATGCCCACCTTACATTCAAGCTAAAATAGAGCCAAGGAAGTTAGTAGAGAGAGAATGCTATTTTGTCAGCTATGAGCCAAACCTTACCTAAAACTGTTAATTTCGAGGAATTCGTCCTTTGGCTTCCTGAAAATTCTGGATTGCGTTATGAGCTACACAATGGAAATATTATTGAAATGGCACAACCCGCAGGAGAACACGAAGAAATCAAAGGATTTTTAACTGTTAAACTCAGTGGAATAATTGATAGACTAGGACTTCCTTATTTAATTCCTAACCAAGCGATTGTCAGACCTGCTGGTAAAAATTCTGGTTATTTTCCTGATGTATTAGTGCTAAATCGAACAAATCTTGCTCAGGAAAAATTATGGAAAAAAGAATCAATCCTTAGGGATGGTGCATCTATCCCTCTGATCATTGAAGTGGTATCGACTAACTGGCGTGATGATTACTACTTAAAATTTGCTGATTATGAAGAAATGGGTATTCCTGAATATTGGATTGTTGATTATGCAGCCTTGGGTGGGCGTAATTTTCTCGGCACTCCTAAACAACCGACCATCTCTGTTTGTCGCTTAGTTGAGGAAGAATATCAAATTCGACAATTTCGAGACAGCGATCGCCTGATCTCCCAGACTTTCACGGAATTAAATCTCACTGTCAATCAGATTTTCTTAAGTATGTAGAGCTTGCTGAATAAATCTAAAAACCTTGTTGGATAAGACTTTTAGACTTTTTGAAAATCAAAAAGTGCCAGTACTTGGAGTGATCGGGGGGAAAATTCAGGTACTTTTTCCCTTTTTTAGGTTTCAGAGGGGAAGTAACCAAACAGTTTTTTATAATCAGATGCCAGATATCCTCGGTGAAAAAAACCTAATTCTTCAGCAATTTCATGAATTAATTTTGTCTGATTATTTTGGTTAAGAGATTGATGTAAAGCATTAAGACGAAGCAATTTAAAATAATTGTAAGGAGACATTTGATAGAAGTCTTTAAATATATATTCTAAGGTGCGTTGACTTACTTCTAGTTCTTGACAAATCGTTGGAATAGTAAGATCAGAACGCAGATTTTTTCTCATCATTTCTTCGGCTTTTTTGAGGATAGAGGTGCGTCTGATAGTGTTTTTAGGAGGTTTAATATCTTTGGTTACTGCTAAAGTCAAAAGAAAATCTTTGACAATTTCTTCTTTTAATTTTTGACTGACAAAATTCAATCTTAATGCTTTTCTTTGCTCAGATATTTGTTGGCGATTTAAATTAAATAGCATTTGATAAAGTTGATGACAAGATTGTTGGAGATGACGAATTTTTTCCGATGGGCAAATCACAATAGAAGAAGCGGAAGCATTTAAAAACTTTTTCGCTTCTGGTAGCTCTAAAGTTTGGCACAATTGCTGCAGATAATTATCATTAACGTAAAGATGAAAACGATTGGAAAAAGGCTGTTGAAAAACGGAAATTTCTGATTTAGGGGGCATAATCCCCAGATAGTTATTTTCTAATGAGTACAAATTTTGGAAGAAGACAGAATTCACTTGAAGAGGAATCGCAAAAACCCACATTTGAGAATGGATTACTCCTGCAACATTCGTTAAACAATTACGTTGAGCTAACTCTAACATCACTTCATTGGTGATGATCCTTGAAAGATACCCTTCAAAATAATCGCCACTGAGTTGTAAAGCATCTAAGTTGAGAAATTCTCGATTCTGAAAATAGCGAGAAAAGTCACAAACATATTCACTTTTAAAGGTTAATTCCTGAGAATTAATGAAAATATTGGTCTTATTGTCAAAAATAAACATCTATATATAACTATTTGGTTATTGAGTGAAATCATTTTTTTTTTGCCCATCAATTTAAAAACTTGCGTTTTTTGGATCATCTTAGCATAGCGGAGTGAGTAGTATGAGTTACAGCAGAGTTGGTTTGTTAATTTTGTCCATCAGTGTAATTCCAGTTAAATCTCTCACTTTTTTCCGTTATCAATTACTCAGGAGATTTCGATGGCTAAACAATATATGCCCCTTGAAGATTGCTCTGGGTCTGCGGTATTGGGTGGAGAAATTCCGCAATTACGTCCCCCGGCATTTTCTGATGCTCCAAAATATACCACATTTAGCTATACCTATTATCCAGGGGTATCAGAAATTTACGAGGCTGTTGCTCCTAATATTAGCACTCGTTTCTATGCGATCGAAGCAGCTATTGATTTCTCCAAAGCTAAAGGGGACTTACAGGCTGTTCTGATGGCGCACGGCGGATATTTTGGTGAACATGGTTTCTACATCTATCAGGGAAAACTATGTTATGTCTTTGACATCCTCGCCGCCGTAAAACGGACGGCGATTCCTCACCACGCCACTTTTTTAGGGTGGTCGCTGAACGGGGTTGACGCTTCACAGGAAGGATACTGCTACCTTAGCGGTAGTCTTATGCCTTCCTCCACGTCCAT
>NZ_JADBRW010000449.1:0-3781 GCF_020247025.1 Microcystis sp. M109S1 | reverse complement strand
TCAACCTTATTTCCTAGAAAGTTTTACTCGTTCAAGGCCGAATTTGAAGTCTTTTCTGAACGAAACCCCCTACTATCTGTGGTCAAGGTTCAGTTTTTAGCTTGGTTATCGCTTTTTCCATTGTAGCTTAAAGCCGTCCTAAAAGGACGGGGTTTTAACCCAAATTTTCGATAAGAGGAGGAAACGATAAAAATACTATTAAAATAGCATAAATGTACTGGATTTAAACTGAGTATGGGTATTTTAGTACAAATGCTCAGACTGCCTCAACCTAGCTCCGGCGCTCCCTTCTCCGCTGCAGTCTTAAGGATTAATTTAGATAGTCGGCATTTGAGATAAAACATAAGGAATGTTAACCAAAACCACTTAACGTTAAGGAATTTTGATAAGTTGGAGATTGAACAAAGATAGAAAGTCTCTAGCGCTGACAACTATGGCTGTAATTGTCCAAAAATACGGTGGTACATCGGTAGGTTCCGTGGAACGCATTCAATCGGTAGCTCAACGGGTCAAAAATACGGTAATAGCAGGAAATACCGTGGTGGTGGTCGTTTCTGCCATGGGTAAAACCACCGATGGATTGGTCAATTTAGCCAAACAGATCGCCGCCGAACCCTCGCGCCGGGAGATGGATATGTTATTATCCACGGGGGAACAGGTGACGATCGCCTTGATGAGTATGGCCCTAGAGGAAATCGGACAACCGGCCATCTCCCTAACCGGCGCTCAGGTGGGAATTGTCACGGAATCCGAACATAGTCGCGCCCGTATTTTAGAAATTAAAACCGATCGCCTCTCCCGTCATCTATCGGAGGGTAAAGTAGTTGTTGTCGCTGGTTTTCAAGGTGTCAGCGATAGCGATCAACTAGAGATTACCACCCTAGGCCGCGGTGGTTCCGATACCTCGGCCGTGGCCCTAGCAGCCGCCTTAAAAGCCGATTTTTGCGAAATTTACACCGATGTACCCGGTATTCTCACCACTGACCCCCGTTTAGTCCCCGAAGCGCGTCTTTTAGACCAAATTACCTGCGATGAGATGCTCGAATTAGCCAGTTTAGGGGCGAAAGTTCTCCACCCGCGAGCGGTGGAAATCGCTAAAAATTTCGGGGTTCCCTTGGTTGTCCGTTCCAGTTGGACTGAGGATCCGGGTACTTGGGTGACATCCCCGGCACCGAAACCGCGCACCCTGCAAGGATTGGAATTGACAAAAGCCGTGGATGCGGTGGAATTTGACGGCAATCAGGCGAAAATCTCCCTTTTACGGGTTCCTGATCGTCCCGGTATCGCTGCCCGTTTATTCGGGGAAATCGCTCATCAACAGGTGGACGTGGATTTAATTATTCAATCGATTCACGAGGGGGACAGCAACGATATTGCCTTTACGGTGATGGGAAATGCCTTGAAAAAAGCCGAATCCGTGGCCGAAGCGATCGCACCGGTTTTACGTTCCCATCCCACTAATACAGAGGAAGCGGAAGTGATCATCGAATCCGGGGCCGCTAAAATCGCCATTACCGGCGCTGGAATGATTGGCCGGCCGGGAATTGCTGCCCAAATATTTAGCACTTTGGCCGCAGCGGCAATTAATATCGAAATGATCTCCACTTCTGAAGTAAAAGTCAGTTGTGTCATCGATGAAGCGGACGGAGAAAAAGCGATTAAAGTCCTTTGTGATGCTTTTCAACTGGAGTATTCTGCTAAAGTTGCTCATCGCGAAATCCCTCACAATTTAGTCCCGGTACGGGGAGTGGCCCTAGATAATAATCAGGCACAAATGGCCATTCGTCGCGTCCCCGATCGCCCCGGGATGGCAGCGAGAATTTTCTCGGTTTTAGCGGCAAAAAATGTCAGTGTCGATATGATTATTCAATCCCAACGCTGCCGCATTGTCGATGGTATTCCCCGACGGGATATCGCTTTTACTTTGCCCCAAGCTGATGCTAATTTAGCCCAAAAAATCCTCTTAGAACTATCGGAAAGTTTGGGGTTACAGGAAGTGGTGGTTAATAATGATGTGGCCAAAGTTAGTATTGTTGGTTCGGGAATGGAAGGACAACCGGGGGTAGCAGCACGCTTTTTTGAAGCTTTAGCAAAGGAGAAAATTAATATTTTAATGATTGCTACTTCTGATATAAAAATCAGTTGTGTGGTGAATCAAGAAGATGGAGTCAGAGCCTTACAAGTGGTTCACGCCGCTTTTGGATTGGCCGGACAGGGTAAAATTGAAGTACCCGCCTAATTGAAATTAAAAGTTCTATGATAGAACGTAGGTTGGGTTGAAGCATGAAACCCAACGCTCGCATAGTTTACGCTACCGCTAACCCATCCTACAAATAATTGTGCCTATCTACTTAAATGAAATTAAAAGTTCTATGATAGGGGTAAGAGTTGTCAAATTGCTGGCAACTTAACCCCCAAAAATCCGATCAATAAGTTAACCCTTATCACCCCGATTTTATCTATGGAACCGATAACAGTGGCGACAATTGTTGCTTTGGTATTTCAGACTACTGTAGAAAAATTTACCGAAGCTGCTCTAGAAAAAATTAATACTTTGCGGCAAATTATCTGGAATAAACTTAAAGCTAATCCTAATGCTGAAAAAGCTTTACAAGCTGCTGAAAAAGGGTCAAAAACTGATCTAGAAAAAGTAGCAGATTATTTAAAGGTTGCCATGAATGATGAAGCAGATTTTGCCGAAAAAGTCAAGGGTTTAGCAACAGAAATTCAATCCTTGAAAATTCAGGATAATAGTAGTATGAACCAGGCTAATTCTGGAGGTCAAAATTTCCAGAATCAGGGGGAGGTTGGTGAAGTTTATCAAGCAGCAACTATAAACATCAATAAAACCTGACTGGAGCCGCCTGTTAAGGAACAGGTTAAACAACATCCTCACAATTTATCTAATAGTAATATCCCTAAATTTGTTGGTAGGGATAAGGAATTAGTTGACTTAAAAAATAAATTACAACAATCCCAAAAGCTTGCTATATCTACCTTAACGGGAATGGGAGGCATAGGTAAAACTGAATTAGCCAGACAGTTTGGTTGGCAACAATGGCGAAAAAAAGCCTATCCCGGTGGTATATGTTGGTTAAATGTGGCAGAGAGTGATGGCGGTTTTATCGGTACTTCTATTTTAGATTTTGCCCGAGTACATCTAAAATTAACTCTACCAGATGAGGGAGAATTAGACATAAAAATTCGTTATTGTTGGCAAAACTGGTTAGCGGGAAATGTCTTAATTATTTTTGATGATGTACGGGATTATCAGCAAATTAAGGATTATTTACCACCGCAAGAGGAGAAACGCTTTCAGGTTTTAATTACCACTCGCAAGGAATATTTATCAGCGACAATTGCGACTTTTCGGGTAGAAGTATTAAAAGAAGAAGATGCTCTTGATTTATTGCGTTCCTACCTCGGAGATAACAGAATTGACACACAAATCGAAGAAGCTAAATTATTATGTCAGGATTTGGGTTATTTACCCTTGGCGTTAGAATTGGTGGCAAGGTTGCTGGTACGACGACAGGATTGTAGCAAAATACGGCAGAAATTAGCAGAAAACGGCTTAGAGGAGCGAATTTTAGCCAAAAATCCCAAGTTTCATGGGGAAATGACAGCAGAAAGCGGGTTAAAAGCTGCCTTTAATCTCAGTTGGGAGGAGTTGAATAGCGAACCAGATGCCCAAATTTTGGCACTTTACCTCAGTTTATTCGCTCTTGCGCCCTTTCCCAAGGAGATGATTCTGGATTTATTTCCCGATGAGGATGGGGAT
>NZ_JADBRW010000448.1:0-9397 GCF_020247025.1 Microcystis sp. M109S1 | reverse complement strand
TCTTGTTCTGGTGTGGGGTAAAATCGAAACGAATAGGCTTTTTCCATGTCTCACATTTTAGCATATATTTGGTAAATGCGCTAGTATTTAACGGTAAAGCCGTCGTAGAACGACGGGGTTTCAGACCCAAATTTTCGATGAAACTAGAAACCACGGCGATTAAACGGATTCTTGATGCTAACCTTGACCGCGCCAGAGAAGGACTGCGAATTATCGAAGAATGGTGTCGTTTTGGCTTAGATAATCCCGATTTAGCCCAAGAATGTAAAGAAATGCGCCATCAATTAGCTAGTTGGCACTCGATCGATCTTAAACGACATCGGGACACAGCCGGCGATATCGGCAGGGATTTAAGCCATCCCAGGGAAGAAATCCGCGAGACTGTCGAGGGACTGCTGCAGGCCAATCTCGCTCGCGTACAGGAGGCTTTCAGGGTTTTAGAAGAATACGGTAAACTCTATGATCTGGAACTAGGGATAGCCTGTAAACAGCTGCGCTATCGGGTTTATCAGCTAGAGAGTAAACTATTAATCTCTCCACCTCTGGAAAAACTGCAAGCATCTCCCCTCTATTTAGTCACTTCTCCTGCCGAAAATCTCCTAGAAATCGTCGAATTAGCCCTAAAAGGAGGTTTAAAATTGGTGCAGTACCGCCATAAAACCGCCGCTGATACCATTCGTTTAGAAGAGGCCGCTAAACTGTGTGAGTTATGCCACCGTTACGATGCTTTGTTTATTATGAACGATCGCGTCGATATTGCTCAGGCCATTCATGCCGATGGTGTTCACCTCGGTCAACAGGATGTACCGATTTCCCTAGCACGGCAATTTCTCGGTCCGACGGCAATTATCGGCCGGTCCACCACTAATCCCCAAGAGATGGCCAAAGCAATCCAAGAAAAGGCCGATTATGTGGGAGTCGGTCCAGTTTATGCCACCCCCACGAAAGCGGGAAAAGCACCCGCAGGATTGGAATATGTCCGTTATGCGCGGGAAAATTGCCCTTTACCCTGGTTTGCGATCGGTGGTATTGATAGTAGTAACATTAAAGAGGTTTTAGAGGCAGGAGCGCAGCGGGTAGCTGTAGTCCGGGCCATCATGGAAGCGCAGCATCCCGAGGTCATCACCCAACAATTATTAAACCAATTAAAGTAGGGAACGGGGGTGTGGGGTGTAGGGTGTGGGGTGTGGAAAGAATAAATAAAAATAGTCTCCTGTCTCGGAGAATACTGTCTCGGAGAATACTGTCTCCTCCGATTAACTTGATTCGTTCATATCCAAATCCATGTCAGAAATAACCTTGCAAATCAACGGCAAAACTCAAACCTGTTTACCCGCAACTAAACTACCGCAAATGCTAGAAAATTTGGGCATGAATCCTCGGTTAGTTGCCGTGGAATATAACGGGGAAATCCTCCATCGTCAGTATTGGGAAAACACCGAAATCAAGGAGGGGGATAAATTAGAAATTGTTACTATTGTCGGGGGGGGATAAAATAATCAACAATCGACACTTGAGGGAAAAAACTTGTTAGTTATCGGTTTAATGAGTGGCACATCGGTGGATGGTATCGATACCGCTTTAGTGGAGATTAGCGGTACTGTGGAATCTCCACAGGTGCAGTTATTAGCTGGAGAAACCTATCCCTATTCCCCCCGATTACGAGAGACAATTTTGCAAGTCTGTGGGGGAGAAAAGCTATCTATTGAAGCTTTAGCCAGCTTAGATGATGATATCGCTGCAGAATTCGCCCATGCCGCTTTAAATATCCAAAAAGAAGCCCCAAAAGCCCAATTAATCGGCAGTCACGGTCAAACCGTTTTTCATCGACCCCCCGAAAACGATCGCCTCGGTTACACGGTACAATTAGGACGGGGAGCAGCGATCGCAAAAATTACCCGTATTCCCACCATTAGTAATTTTCGCGCTGCCGATATCGCCCAAGCTGGTCACGGTGCGCCCCTAGTGCCGAAAATTGACGCTTATCTGCTCTCTCACCCCACTAAAACCCGCTGCGTCCAAAATATCGGTGGTATTGGCAATTTAACCTATCTACCCCCCCGACAAAGGGAAAATTGGCAGCAAAAAATTTTCGGTTGGGATACTGGCCCCGGCAATGTCCTCATCGATTTGGCCGTACAATTTTTGAGCCAAGGCCAACAAACCTACGACCATAACGGTCAATGGTCGGCTCAGGGTCAACCCTGCTCCGAATTAGTTCATAAATGGCTACAGGAGCCTTATTTTCAACAATATCCTCCTAAATCCACTGGCAGAGAGTTATTTAGCCCCGCCTATCTAGCCCAATTGCGCCAGGATGCCCAAGCTTATTCCCTCAGTGATGCCGACTGGTTGGCTAGTTTAACCGATTTAACCGCCATTTCGATCGCCCACAGCTATCAAACCTTTTTGCCAGAAATGCCCGCGGAAGTGCTGCTCTGCGGTGGTGGCGCTCGCAATGCCTACCTGCGCCAACGACTCCTAGCACATTTGGGGTCAAATGTCAAGCTTTTGACCACCGATCAGGTAGGATTAAATAGCGATTTTAAAGAAGCGATCGCTTTTGCCCTCTTGGCCTATTGGCGCTGGCACAATTTCCCCGGTAATTTACCGAAAGTCACGGGGGCAAAAGCAGCGGTTTTATTAGGAGAAATTTATCTATGAGCAGCAGCTATGAAATATTTTCAACAATTCAACGCCAAAGGGTCAGCGATGGGCAAATAGTGCCAATTTTAAGCGATTGTACTGGGTATAAACGTCTTTTAATTCTTGTTTGGCCGCAATTGGGAGATTTTGACAGTCTCGAATACGCTTGGTGGTTAGAAAAAGAGGCAGCCCTTTGGCAAAATGCCGGGATAACCATTCGGGCCATCGGTATCGGCGATCGCAATTCAGGTTTAAAATTCGCTGAATATACGAAATTTCGGCAAGATTGGCTTTTTGTTGACCCCAAAGCCGAATTACATAATTTATTGGGACTGTATCGCGGTTTATCGTTAAAATTACCCAGATTTTCCCCCGGGCAAAATGCTTGGTTAAATCTAATTTTCATGTGTGCGGGTGTGGGTAGTCCGGGGACTCTGGCCGAAGTGCTGCGGGGTTATCTTGGCGATCGCAAAGCCCCCCAATTAATTGCCGAGGAGGAAACAATTCAAGCGCGGCCTTTACCACCTTTCCGGGGTTCCCTATTCAATCTTGCTGGGGGTCAAGGTTTTCAGCGACCTTTTGAATTAGCCACCCTGAGACTCCGTAATATGGGTCAAGTTTTGGGCAATTGGCCAACCTATGTTCCTGATAGTAGTTATCTCACCCAACGGGGAGGGAGTTTTTTATTTGATAATCAAGAAAATTTACTCTATGAGCATCGAGATCGAGGTATCTTGGGTTTTGCTGAGAATATGAGTTATCCTCTCGCTTTTTTGCAGGATTAAGCTTTTTTCTTCTCCATCTCGCCCACTCCCAACTCTTGACTTTTAGCTTTTCTAGCTGATAGCTAAAAAACTTTAATGTTATCCAACTACTTATTACCTAAAGATTGATGAAATTATTTGACGATTCATCCACAACTAGCGGGGGTTATTTATCCAAGAGATAAGTAAATATTATTTTAAGTTTATTTACGGCTGTCATTACTAATGCTAAGTTGAGCATGGTAAATTTTCCCGTAGTATCAAAAAGGAAACTAATTCGACCCGTTCAGTCTAAACGGCGAGAGAAGGCATTTTGAGATTGAGCAACAACCTATGGCAAAGAAAACAAAGACAACCACTTATAAAGTCACCCTGAAAACACCCGATGGCGTGCAGACAATTGATGTTCCCGATGATGAATATATTCTCGAGGCAGCAGAAGAAAAAAAATTAGATTTACCCTTTTCTTGCCGTGCTGGTGCTTGCTCTGCTTGCGCTGGTAAAATCGAATCCGGTAGCGTTGATCAATCCGATCAATCTTTCTTAGATGACGATCAAATTAAAGCGGGTTATGTCCTCACCTGTGTCGCCTATCCTACTTCTAACTGTGTGATCGTCACCCACAAAGAAGAAGAGTTGTACTAATTTAACTCAATATTTGGGAGTTAGACAGTCCAACAACACAACAATAATAGAGCGGGAACTGCAAGAGCGACAGTTCTCGCTCTATTTGTATTTTTGGCTCTTGACTCGACAGTGAGATACAGCCAAAAAATTAATCCTGCTAGAGGTTTCCTCCAAGTTCATAATTATATGGTAGTATAGTTATAAAGTTATACAAAGGGAGTCAGAGATCATGCTATTCCGTCAGATGTTCGATCCCGAAACCAGCACTTATACTTATTTGATTGCCGATCCCGTCAGCAAGGAAGCGGCATTAGTGGATCCAGTGCAGGAACAGGTGGAAAGGGATGATCGGCAATTACGGGAGCTAGGATTAACGCTAAAATATTGTTTAGAAACCCATATTCACGCCGATCACGTCACAGGAACTGGAAAATTAAGGCAAATCACAGGCTGTCTGGGTATAGTTCCCGAAAATGCTCAGGTAGCCTGTGCTGATCGCCATCTGACGGATGGAGAGGAATTATTGCTAGGAAATATCATCATCAAAGCGATCGCTACTCCTGGCCACACCGATAGTCATCTAGCTTATTTAGTCAATAACAGTCATCTTTTGACAGGAGATGCTCTATTTATCCGGGGTTGTGGTCGTACCGACTTCCAAAGCGGCGATGCTGGTACTCTCTTTGATTCGGTCACGCAAAAACTTTTCACTCTCCCCGATAGTACCCTAGTTTATCCCGGCCACGACTATCGCGGTTTAACCGTCTCCACCATTGCCGAAGAAAAACAATACAATCCCCGTTTTGTCGGACGTAACCGCAGACAATTTATCGAGTTTATGAACAGTCTTAATTTACCCGATCCCAAAAAGATCATGGAAGCTGTTCCCGCTAACCAAGGCTGCGGCAATTTAGGAGTTGTTTTAGCTTAAATATCCATTCAGGAGATTAACGATGACTAATACCACAAATCAGGCAAAATTACGAGAATTTGATGCCCATACTTTAAAAAACTTAATTGAGCGCCGAGAAGTTTGCTTAATTGACGTGCGAGAACCAGGGGAGTACGCCAGCGATCGCATTCCAGGGGCGAAATTAGTACCACTTTCCAGTTTTAACCCTAATTCGATCGCTTTTGACCCCAATCAAACCCTAGTTCTCTACTGTAATTCCGGCAGCAGATCCACTGTAGCGGCACAAAAACTGATTGCGGCAGGATTTAGCCAAGTTGCACAGCTAAAAAACGGCTTAAATACCTGGAAAAGTGCGGGTTATACCACCGAAAAAGACCAAAATGCGCCAATTAGTCTATTCCGTCAGGTGCAGATTGTTGCTGGTTCCTTAGTTGTCCTCGGAACAGTATTAGGAGCCTTTCTCTCGCCTTGGTTCCTGATTTTAAGCGGTTTTGTCGGTTCCGGTCTAGTTTTTGCGGGGATTAGTAATACCTGTGCTTTAGCTATGCTTCTGGCTAAACTTCCCTATAATCAACCCCATCGGGGGAAATAGGGGGTTGGGTGTGGGAATTATAAATTATGAATTATAAATTATGAATTGGGAAGTGGGGAAGTGGGGAAGTGGGGGAATTTCAACTAAAACCCCAACACCCTAAAACCCCAACACCCCAACACCCTAAAACCCTATCACCGTATCTCCTGACGACTGACGACCGATAGCTAAAATAACTGATAACTGAAATGACTTGGTTAATTGGACATTTATTAGCCGTTTGTACGGGGATTAGTCTGGGATTGTTAGGAGGAGGAGGTTCTGTACTAGCATTACCGATTCTAGTCTATGTGATGGGAGTACCGACCAAATCGGCGATCGCTATGACGCTTCTAGTCATCGGTAGTGTCAGTTTACTTGGCACGATTCCCCACTGGAAAAAAGGGAACATTAACTTAAAAATCGCTTTTATCTTCGGTTCTGCGACGATGGTAGGGGCTTTTTGGGGAGCAAGATTAGCCACATTACCCTTCGTCACTGCCACCTTCCAGATGCTCCTGTTTGCGACACTAATGCTTATAGCGGCAGCCTTTATGATCGGCAGATCAACACAGATAGATAATCCTGATTATAAAGCCCGCGATCGGCCAAAAAATCTCACCCTCTACCCCCAACCGGTCTGTCAATATTGCTGGCTCTGGTTAATGAGTGAAGGAATTGCTGTGGGTGTCCTGACGGGATTAGTTGGGGTTGGGGGCGGCTTCGCTATCGTTCCCGCGCTGGTATTATTGGGTAAAATCCCCATGGCTCAGGCGATCGCTACTTCGCTGCTGATTATTTCCCTCAATTCTGTAGCCGGATTACTGGGCTATTTAGGTCATATTAGCGTCGATTGGCAGTTAACCCTATCCTTTGCTTTTGCGGCTGCCCTCGGTACTCTTATCGGTTCCTATCTAGGACAGTTTGTGTCTGCAAAACAGTTACAAAAAAGTTTTGGTTATTTTCTCTTAGCGATCGCAACTTTAGTTTTAATTCAAAATCGTCACATCCTGCACAATTTCCTGACTCCGAAAAGCAATTCTCTCATCCCGGGGGAAAAGACTATCAACCGAACCAAAGTTAATTAAGACTGATAACTGATAACCGATCACTGATTATCGTCCCACTTCAGCGAAAATCTCGGCTAAAATCTCTCCAGCACCAGCATCGCGCAGTTTATGGGCTAAATCTCGTCCTAAAGCTTCCCCATGGCTAGGATCACCGCTAACCGAGTCCTTAATCAGGCGCTTACCGTCGAGACTAGCCACCATACCCGTTAAAGTTAGGATACCATCCTCGATCGCCGTATTCACTCCGATGGGAACTTGACAGCCCCCCTCCAACTCCCGTAAAAAAGCGCGTTCAGCATAGCATTTATCGCGGCTAGGGGCGTGTTCCAACACTTTTAGGACTTCCAAGACCTCCGGATCAGCATCGCGGCATTCTATCCCTAAAGCCCCCTGTCCCACCGCATGGAGAGAAATTTCCGCCGGAATAACCTGATGAACTCGATCGCCTAATCCTAACCTTTCTAACCCCGCTACTGCCAGAATAATCCCATCGTATTCTCCCGCGTCCAGTTTGGCCAGACGGGTGTTGACATTGCCGCGCACATCTTTAAAAGTCAGATGGGGATAATGGTGACGCAACTGGGCCAATCGACGCAGAGAAGAAGTCCCAATTACTGAACCTTCTGGTAAATTATCTAATTGATAGTCTTGATTTTTGCTATTTACCACCAAAGCATCGGCCGGATTAACTCTTTCGGTGACGCAACCCAAGATTAAGCCTTCGGGTAAATTAGTGGGCAGATCCTTGAGAGAATGGACAGCAAGATCGATCGATCTATCCAACATTCCCACTTCTAATTCTTTGGTAAATAAACCCTTATCACCGATTTTCGCCAGGGCCACATCGAGAATTTTATCGCCTTGGGTACTCATCGTCTCCACCTCAAACTGTCGATGGGGGTGGTGTTTACTCAATTCTGCCTGTACCCAGTAGGTTTGTACTAGGGCTAACTGACTTTTACGGGAACCGATACGCAGGGAACGAGGAGGACTAGAAACGGACATATCTGAAGTAGGAATTTAACTAAACATCTATCTGACTGCTCGATCTAGACTATCCTGATCTCACCCCTGTTGAGTAATCACTTTCTGGGTTGGGGGTAAATAGTTACATCTCTTAATATTTTTGGGGGAGTGGGGGATGGGGTGATGGAGTTTTAGGGAAATAGTCATAGGTTTGTTTAATCTCTCGCAATCCCTTTACTAGAATGGGATGATGAGGTCAAAGTTTTTGCGGCTATAGGTTGAATTAAGCAGAGTAAAACCATTATTCCCCATGGCACAGCAAAGCTAAAAGCTCAAGTTAAAATAGAAAAACCAAGGTTAAAACAGAGTCTAACCAATGACAATATTTTAACGGAAAAATTGACTAATTCAGGAGTTATTATCATGCTAGACCAAATGATGAAGATGTTAGAAGGACAACAAATAAACTCTTATCGTCTTAATAAGTTTATCGGTGCGGGGGGTTTTGGAGGTGTATTTCATGCCAGTGAAATAGTCAGAAATACATCGGTTCAAGAAGTGGCGATTAAAGTTATTCCCGAAAGTAGCGATGATAAATTAATTGAGTTACAAAATGCCAGAAAATTAGAACATTCTAATTTAATTAAAGCTTATTCCGTGGGGGAATTTCGTTTTCTCAATACGGAGATGCTTTATTTAGTGATGGAACTGGCACAGGGTAGCCTAGAAAATCACATTCAAAAAGGCGGTTTGTCATCGGGGGAGATTAAAAATATTACTGCTCAAGTCGCCCAAGGCTTAAATTATCTTCATGGACAAAATAAAGTCCATCGAGATTTAAAACCGGGTAATATCCTGAGGGTTAATCAACAATACAAGTTAGCAGATTTTGGCTTAATTAGAACTTTAAATAACAAAAGCCACACTCAAACAGTACATAATAGCGGGACAATTATTTATATGCCTCCCGAAGCCTTTAAAGGGGATATTTCATCGGCTTGGGATCTGTGGTCATTGGGTATTATGTTAATCGAAATGACGACTAAGCAACTTCCCTATAAGTTTAATAATGATATTAACCAATTAATGGCAAAGGTGATGAATTGTGAGCTACAAATCCCTAGTTTACCGAAAGAGTTTAAACCAATTATTGAAGGGTGTTTGCAAAAAGATAGAAAACAAAGATGGACGGCACAACAGGTTTTAAATGCTTTACAACCTGTTCAACAAGCACAAGCAGCAGTCAGGATGCCTGTGTCACCAATACCCCCAATTGCTTCACCTACTCCATTTACCGAAAAACTAGCCAATGGGATAAGACTAGAGATGGTAAGCTTACCAGCAGGTAAATTTACCATGGGTTCTTCTAAAAGCGATTCTGAAAAGCCTCCACACCAAGTTAAAGTAAACAGTTTTGCCATCGGCAAATATCCCATTACTCAAGCACAATATCAAGCAGTAATGGGAAACAATCCCTCTCACTTTAAAAATAATCCCCAAAATCCAGTAGAAAGGGTTAGTTGGGACGACGCTCAAGCTTTTTGTCAGAAATTGAGTCAAATAACCGGCAAAACCTATCGCCTACCCACAGAAGCGGAATGGGAATATGCTTGTCGTGCGGGGACAACCACTCGCTATTATTTTGGTGATGATGATAATCAGTTAGGAGATTACGCTTGGGGTAGCGAAAATTCTAATCGCACAACTCATCCCGTAGGACAGAAA
This sequence comes from Microcystis sp. M109S1, assembly GCF_020247025.1. Classification (NCBI taxonomy): domain Bacteria; kingdom Bacillati; phylum Cyanobacteriota; class Cyanophyceae; order Chroococcales; family Microcystaceae; genus Microcystis; species Microcystis sp. M109S1. Next base: position 115 of record NZ_JADBRW010000448.1, on the reverse strand, counting down.
AAGCCCAATGGTTGGGGACTGTATGACATGAGTGGCAATGTTTGGGAGTGGTGCGAAGACAATTGGCATGATAGCTATGCTGGAGCGCCGGATGATGGCACGGCGTGGATTGATA
>NZ_JADBRW010000447.1:0-8437 GCF_020247025.1 Microcystis sp. M109S1 | reverse complement strand
GATTAGGCCATTACCTCTACTTGACAAGTTTCAATCGTGAGCGGTAGTCCACGTTCTGCACGAACTTCAAGGCAAGCGATAATCGCATCTCTGATATTTTCCAGAGCTTCTGCTCTCGTTTGACCTTGGCTGACACAACCCGGAATACTGGGGCATTCTACAACCCAAACCCCATCCTCGTCACGGTCAAGTGTTACAGTCAACTTCATAACTTCTCACCATAATCTCCCAGCTTATATTTTACCTATTAGGGTCTAAGTTGGTTAAGTAGCGATCGCTAATTCTTGCTAAACAGCATATAGAATAAGGGTTTTGAAGAAAAGCGTCAAGAAGATAAGGAAATTATATCGCTGCTGGGGAAAGTCGTCCCTCTACCGGTTCAAATTCGTCCTCTAATAGCCAATTTTCCGCTTCCTCGTAACTCGCACCGGTGAATATCACCTGATAACCCTCAGAGGGATCGTAAACGCGATAGTTTTCTGAAGATTCAGCCAGTAAAAGCAAGATATAGGGAGGAGATAGCAGCGGATCGCTCCAAACCTCGGCAAAATTCCAATTATTATCGGCTAAGTTGGCTGCAGGGGATAACGTCATAGGGGTTTTCTGCATCGAGCCAATGTTTTCTAGAATGGGGAGAGAATTAATTGCCATCGCTCCATGATTCAGAGTATTTCGTCCTCTTGGTTGTCTGAGTATTCCTCGGCAGTTGCCGCGGGAATTTGCGCTATTTTAGTCTTTTTTGGTTGGTTATGCCTACACTTTAATCTGATCGGCCCGGCTTTTATCCTACTAGCGATCGCCTATGTGGTGGGAGGATACGAGAGTACCCAAGCAGGATTGACGACTTTATGCGAGGAAAAAGAACTGGATGTGGACCTCTTAATGATTGTAGCGGCCTTGGGGGCGGCGATTTTGGGACTCTGGGACAGTAATTACTATCTCATCATCGATGGAGCCGTTTTAATCCTGATTTTCGCCATTAGTGGTGCATTAGAACAGATTGCCATGGCGAAAACCGATCGCAATATTCGTTCTCTCATGGCTATGACTCCCGATACTGCCAGATTAATCACGGGAGACAGGGAAAAAGAGGTTCCTATCAAGCAATTACGGATCGGTGATACAGTTTTGGTCAAACCGGGTGAATTAATCCCCATTGACGGCATTATTATGGAGGGAAACAGTCCCATCAATCAAGCGCCAATTACCGGGGAATCGCTTCCCGTGGATAAAACCATCGGGGAAGAAGTCTTTGCGGGAACTCTCAACGGTGCGGGAGTGCTACGTTTAAAGGTGGAAACTCCCCCCGAAAGTCGCTTAATTGAGAGGGTGATTCGTTTGGTAGAAAAAGCGCAAAATGAATCCCCTCCCTCCCAACAGTTTATCGAAGGTTTCGAGCGGGGTTATGCGAAAATTATCGTGATTTTGGGCTTAATTTTCGGGATTTTACCGCCTTTTTTCTGGGGTTGGACCTGGGAAACCACGATCTATCGGGCCTTAATTTTTCTCGTGGTGGCTTCTCCCTGTGCTTTAATGGCCTCAATTATGCCAGCTTTGTTATCGGGTATCGCTAACGGGGCAAAACAGGGGATTTTATTCAAAAATGGCGCAAGATTGGAGATGATCGGCCGCCTACGAGCGATCGCTTTTGATAAAACCGGCACTCTCACTCTTGGTAAGTTGCAAGTGGTGGAAATTATCCCCATCCATGCAGTTAGCGAAAATGAGGTGTTAGCGGTGGCTGCATCCCTAGAATCCTGTTCCGAACATCCCATCGGAGCCGCTATTACCGCCACAGCAAGGGAACGTGGTATAAATTTCTTCAGTGCTAATCAGGTACAAGCGGTATCGGGACGGGGTATCACGGGAAAAATTGCCGATAAGTCGGTATCTGTGGGCAATTTTGCCTATATTCGTGACCATATTTCCGATCTTGACCAGAATATCTTAGCTATCCGCGAACGTTTACAAAAAGAAGGTAAAACCCTCGTCTGGGTAGTACAAGAGAATCAGATTATCGGTGCGATCGCTGTGGCCGATACCCTTCGTGACTCGGCAGTTAATCTGGTGGAGAAACTAAAAAAGAGCGGTATCGAACATATCGTTTTAATTACGGGTGATAATCAACAAAGTGCCGATAAAGTCGCTAAAAAACTCGGCATTGAGGAAGTTTACGCTGATTTACTGCCCGAAGATAAGTTAACCGTCATCCAAAATCTGCAAGAAAAATATCACACTGTCGCTATGGTGGGGGATGGCATTAATGACGCACCCGCTTTAGCTATGGCTAATGTGGGGATTGCCATGGGAAAAGCTGGTAGTGATGTCGCTTTGGAAACAGCCGATATTATCCTCATGTCCGATAATTTAGCCAAAATTCCCAGTGCTATTAACCTCGGTCGTCGTGCCAATCGCATTGTTAAACAGAATATCACTTTCGCCCTCGCATTTATCGGCATATTGCTAATAGCCAATTTTGCCGGTGATATAACTTTACCTCTTGGTGTCATCGGTCATGAAGGATCGACGGTATTAGTGACTCTAAGCGGTTTAAGATTGTTGAAATAGGGATAAAAATAACGAGAACTATGGGTGAAATACAGGCAATCCGAGGCACAAAAGATATTTTACCGGCGGAGGTCGGTTACTGGCAGTGGTTAGAGGAAACCACTAGCAGAATTTTAGGGACTGCGCTGTATCAAGAGATACGAACTCCCATTTTTGAACAGACGCAACTTTTTGAACGGGGTATCGGGGAAGCGACGGACGTGGTAGGTAAAGAAATGTACACTTTCTTTGATCGCGGTCAACGTTCCCTGACTTTGCGACCAGAAGGAACAGCTGGGGTCGTTCGCGCCTACATTGAACACAAATTACAGGCTGCAGGAGGAGTACAAAGACTCTGGTATAAGGGGCCGATGTTTCGTTATGAACGTCCGCAAGCGGGTAGGCAGCGACAGTTTCATCAAATCGGGGTCGAATTATTGGGAAGTGATGACCCTAGGGCGGATGTGGAAGTAATTACCCTTGCCAGCGAGATATTAAAAGCTGTGGGGCTAGAAAACCTAAAATTAGACCTTAATTCCCTGGGAAATGCCCAAGATAGGCAAAATTATCGTCAGGCCTTGCTAGATTATTTGACTCCCTACAAAGCTGATTTAGACGCAGATTCTCAAGAGAGATTAGAAAAAAATCCCCTGCGAATTTTAGACAGTAAGGACGAGAAAACCAAGATTATCTGTGAGAATGCACCCAGTATTCTTGAACATCTCGGCAGGGATTCTCAAAAGCATTTTGAACGGGTACAATCTTTACTAACTGATTTGGGAGTTATCTATAATCTTAATCCCTGTTTAGTGCGAGGATTGGACTATTACACCCATACGGCCTTTGAAATTCAGTCCGATGATTTAGGCTCTCAAGCGACGGTTTGCGGTGGTGGTCGTTATGATGGTTTAATAGCTCAATTAGGTGGTCTAGACACACCAGCAGTGGGTTGGGCGATCGGTTTAGAACGTCTGATTATATTATTACAACAAAAGCAATCTTTATCTTTTTTGGTTCCCGATTTTTATCTCGTCTCCAAAGGAGAAAAAGCTGAGGAGCGCAGTGTGGTATTAGCACAGGAATTACGCAGATTGGGGTTTAGCGTCGAGTTGGACTTAAGCGGCAGCGCTTTCGGGAAACAATTTAAACGGGCCGATCGAGCTAAGGCCGTGGGCTGTATAATTTTGGGGGATGCTGAGGCTGAAAATGGCACGGTACAACTGAAATGGATGGCCACCCAAGAACAAATTAGTCTAACCCAAGCGGATTTATTGACACAAGCAAGGGAATTAAAAGCACAAATCTCTCGGCACAAATCCTAAGTTTTAGCGTCAAGGCCAAACATTAGGACTAGGCTAAGATTATGGAATTTATACTGCAAAAACAAGGGGAGAATCACGGACACACAATTTCTACTAATTCCCTAGAAATTGTCTCGGGAAACTATCGTCTCTTGGCCCGTCTGGATTCTCCTTTTGCCCATATTGAAGTGCGTATCGATTACGAATCTCCCGAAAGTAGTGAAAGATATACTCATTATTATCGATCGGATGCCGGGGGTTGGCTGGAAATTTTTTCCTATCGAGATTTAGGAATAGGTAGCTGGAAAATTCGCTGTTACGGGGATATTCTGGCAGAATTAGGGGGGCAAGGTTGGCAAGAAACGTTAACTTTAATTGTTACTCCTGTTAAGATCAATTATCTGGCTCAATTAGAACAGTTAATTAAAACCGAAATTGAACCTTTATTAGCACAAGAATCCTCTCCGGAGATGGTAAAATTAGAATTTGCCGATTTAACCAATAATTCCGCCTTTGTTTTTGATTTATGCCTACCAGAGGAAACAATGATAGCTAGAGAAGGGGTAACTCTAGAACTGCCGGAACCTGCTAATATGAAAAAGAGCCTTCAAAGTTTATCTAATCGCAATTCTGCACCCCTACCTCCGAAAATATCTGGTGCTAATTCTCGCCGAAAATCACCGCAACTGCCCCCAATTCCTAAAAATAAATAGCGTTTGCTGAAAAAGTTTCTTGCTGGGGTTAGGAGTCGGTCGGGAAAGTCAGAACAAGGAAACTGGCATTTCCGATATAACAATGTCTAACATGACAAACGTGCTACCGTGTTATTATGATCCTCTCGTTCAGGAATAGAGCTACTGAAGATATTTTCAACGGTGAGGATACAAAAAAAGCACGGAAAGTCTGCCCTAGGAATTTATGGAACGTGGCCCGGCGAAAACTCGATTTAGTCGATTCGGCGACCTCCCTAGATGACCTCCGCATTCCACCTAATAATCGTTTAGAGGTTTTAGTCGATGATCGGCAAGGTCAGTATAGTATCCGAATCAATGATCAGTACCGGATCTGTTTTATCTGGACTGTAAACGGGGCAAAAATGGTTGAAATCGTTGATTATCATTCCAGTTAAAAAAGGAGTATAAGCATGGTTCGCATACCTACCCATAGAAGACCCACCCATCCGGGCCAGATGCTGAAAGAGGAATTTTTGCGGCCGATGGGCATCACACAACGTCAACTTGCCGATGCAATCGGAGTTCCCTACCGGCAAATTAACGAAATCGTCAACGGTCGTCGGGGGATTACCCCTAGCACCGCTTTAAGACTAGCTAAATACTTGCAAGTCTCTCCTGATTTTTGGTTAAATCTTCAAATCCGATTGGATTTGTTTGACATTAAACAAAAAGAGAGCGAGCAAATTGAAAAAATTCTTCCGTCCCCTACAACAGTAATTACGAGCGAGGGAGGGAGTTAATCAGACTCTTAAAAACTGATTTGGTGTTAGCTAGGGTTTAACCTTTCTTTAATCTAGTGAGGCAGCAACTTAAACCTAAGATTTTTTCAAGAACTTCTGACGAACTCGCGAGATTAATAGGTCTAATTCCGGTAACTTCAATAACATCGCACCGAGGATGAATAAACCCACCGCTACGGTCGAAGCAAAACCTAACTGTAATAATTGTAGGAAAATATTACCAGCACCAAAAACCTTTTCCCAACTCCAACTAGCACCCCAACTAGCAACACCAGAAAGCATTGTAATTACCGTTAATCCCAACAAGGATAAACCCCATTCTCCTAGAGGTAAACCCCCTAAACGACGATTTAAAATCACCGTAAAAATGCCCATAGAAAGGATATTAACCCCCACGGTGGCTAAAACAATCCCCGGGGTACCAAAAGGTTTATACAAGAGGAAATCCAGCACACCATTAAGAAAAATATTTACCATACTCACCTTAAAGGGAGTGTCGCCATCCCCCAAAGCATAGAACACTCGTACTAAGACATCGCGGCCGAGATAGAAAAACATCCCGAAACCGTAGGCCATTAATACGGGAACCACCTGTTCCGAGGCAGCCAGATTAAAGGCACCCCGTTGATAGATAACTCGCACTACCGGGAAAGCGAGGGCGATAAAGATAGCGGTGAAGGGCAACATGGTTAAAGCCGTCAATAATAAACCCTGACGGATTCTTTGCTTCAATTCTCCCCAATTTTCCGGTTCCGTCAGTCGAGAAAATATCGGCATAAACGGCACGAGAATCATGTTAGACATGATGCCCAAGGGCGTGAGAACGATAAAACTGGCGTAACGCATAGAAGCGGCGGCATTTTCGATAAAAGAAGCGAAAAAGAGGTCAGTATAAACGTTAATATGCAACATTCCCGAAGATAAGGTCGCCGGAATCATCACCCGCAACACCTCCGACACCCCCGGAATCCGCCAATCCCAACGAAATGTTAATTTTCCTAAACCTGACTTGACTTGTGCGCCCACTTGTGCTAACCATTGCCAGAGCGCCCCGACGAGAGTACCGCCGGCGAGGACAAAACCCCCCAGTTGAATATATTGCGGATTATCAATGCGATCGCCAAGCAACCAGGCCAGCAAACCCACCCCGAAAATCACCGCCACACTGGAAAAAAGCGGACTGAGACTCGGTAGCCAGTATTGATCCGCCGCGTTGAGAGTACCGAAACCGATGCCGATTAAACCAGCTAAAACCGCCATGGGGGCCATAATTTGCAGTTGTTGAATGGCCATGCCACGGGTGGCGGCATCTAAACCGGGAGCGAGAACATCGATAAAAATATTGGCAAAAACGATTAAAAAGACGGTGACAGCTAATAAAATGGCACTGACTAGGGTGGTGACAGTCTCCACAATCGGCGCGGACTCGGATTTATCTCTTTTGGCCAAAACACTGACCAAAGCGCTGTGAAAGGGGCCGTTAATACCACCGAGGAGAATTAACAGGAAACCGGGGATAACGTAGGCAAAAGCGTAGGCGTTCACCACCGGCCCGACACCGTAGGCAGCGGCGATTACCTGTTCGCGGACTAAACCAAAAACCTTACTGATTAAGGTGGCAACGGCGACAATTCCGGCAATACCGGCTAAGGAACGAGTAGCTTTCTTAGTAATGACGACACCTCGAAAGAAAACAACTGCATTGATTGATTCTACCCGTTTCTGTGTTCCCGTAGAAAAGCGATCGCACTTATATTTAAAAGGGTGAAAGGTATAGGGGACGCACCCTACAAGATTGCGATCCCACAATTAATTATAATCATCCCTAATGGAATAGTTTGTCGGGTTTCTACAAGAGCGGCGATCGGACTACAGAAAAAGCGATCATCTGATAGAATATCATAGAGGAAATATTGTTACTTAGTCATTATCTTATTATTGATCTCGATTAATGTCTAAATTATCTCAAGTTCAAAAGATAGCTGAATTTTTAAAGCAGCATCCAGGAGAAAAATTTAATGCAAGACAAATTGCAGAAGCGATTGTTGCCAAGTATCCCGAAGACTATCAGGAAAAGCGAAATAATGAAAGATTTCCCAGCGATAGGGCTTTTATTTCTCAGGTTGTCGCTGAAATTGGCTCAAATAAGGATAGTATTATCAAGAAAGATCCCCATATTTGCTGGCAGGATAAACCTCGTCCAAGAATTTACTGGTATGATAATGAAAAATTGATTGATCAAGATTCTTCCTACTTTACTGTCTCTCAAAATAACAACGAAGATAGTGAGTTAGAAGAAGAAATTTTTGTCCAATCTCTTCCGTACACAAAAGTTTTATCAGAACTAGAGCTTTATCCCTTTTTAATTGATTTTCTCAAAATAGAATACAAGCTTTATTGTCAAAGAATTGATGATAAACGCTCTAAGAATCAACGGGGAGCAGGCGGAAATCAATGGTTACATCCTGATATTGTGGCAATGCAGGCAATTGATAAGGAATGGCATGAGTTGGTCAGAACTTGCGTTCAAGAAGGAGAAGGAAGAAGAGTGAGGCTCTGGTCTTTTGAGGTTAAAAAGGAACTGAATAGCTCTAATATTAGAAGTAGCTTTTTTCAAGCAGTTAGTAATTCTAGTTGGGCTAATGAAGGATATTTAGTCACAACTTCTATAACTGATAATATTGAACAAGAACTGCGTATGTTGTCTGCACTTCATGGAATTGGAGTCATTATTCTAGATACGGAAAACCCTTCGGAAAGTGAGATATTTTTACCAGCAAAATCTAGGGCAGAAATTGACTGGCAATCAGTGAATCGTATTGTGGTTGAAAATGATGATTTTAAAGATTATATTGAGCTAGTTTCAACTTATTACCAAACTGGAAGAATTAGAAGTCGGGATTGGAATAAAATTTGATAGATTTTCATAATCCCCGACCTTGGTGATTAAAACCCTTAACCGTTTGTTTAGATAGCAGGGTAATCGCATGTTGATAGAGTTCTCAAATTCCGAGGAGTTAGGTCTAAAATTCGATGGGCAACTCAGGCTTTGACCTGCACAAGGCGACCGAATCTCTGGTTTTGCCAGTCATTATGGCCTAACAAACCCCGAACT
>NZ_JADBRW010000446.1:0-3695 GCF_020247025.1 Microcystis sp. M109S1 | reverse complement strand
AGATAATACCGAACAATATGAGTGGATTGTCAAAATTAAGGAGAATTTAGAGATTATCTTTGCGGATGACCCTAAGGTGTTTATTGCCGGAGATTTACTCTGGTATCCTCTGCGTTCTACTTTGGTTTCACCGGTTGCTCCCGATGTGATGGTAGCCTTTGGCCGTCCCAAAGGACGGAGGGGTTCCTATCGTCAATGGCAGGAAGAAAATATCGCTCCTCAAGTGGTTTTTGAAATTCTATCACCGAAGAATACAAAAGCAGAAATGAGTCGAAAATTAGAGTTTTATGACACATATAGTGTAGAAGAATACTATTTATATAACCCGATGCGCTGTCGTTTACAAGGATGGCAAAGACAGGGAGAAAAGTTAAGAGAAATTATCCCCATCAATGACTGGATAAGTCCCCGTTTAGGTATGCGTTTTATCTGGGATAAATCTAGTTTAGAATTGTATCGTCCCGATGGAGAGAAGTTTTTAACAACCGTTGAGTTAGAGTCTCAAATGCGTCAAGAAAAGAAACGTGCCGATAAAGAAAAGAAACGTGCCGATAAAGAAAAAAAACGTGCCGATAAAGAAAAAAAACGTGCGGATCGACTAGCGGAACGCTTACAGGCGTTAGGATTAAGTTTAGAAGAAGAATAATACCATTTTTCTTTATTCGTAGCAGGCATGACCATCTCTATCTTTACTTTGGAAAAATAGTATTTAGGGTTTGCGGCAAAAAGTTTTTCTTGGGGGTAGGGTGTGGGGTGTGGGGTTTTACCGATTTTCAGGTGGTCAACTACCTAATTTTCAGGGAAAAAGTCCCGGAATTTTCACCCTGATCACTCCCAGTCCGCTACTTTTTGATTGACAAAAAGTCTAAAAGTCTTACCCAACAAGGTTTTTAGATTTATTCAGCAGACCCTAAATAAAGAAATTGGCGTTAGGTAAATATGTGTCTAGTTCACGACAAAGCTCAAAAGCATAACGAGCATGACCTCGTTTTTGACCTGATAAAAAACTGCCATCTATACCTATTTTAATCGAAGAATTCTGGTTCATTTTTTTATTTTTGGCAATTTATTGAGCTAAATATTTTGCAATTTTATCTTAAAAAAACCTAAAATATTGGCTAATTGTGAGATTAATAATAAACCCGAAAGGAATACTTTTGATGTTTGCTCACATTGGTTTAAAAATGGATAAGTTAGTAGTTGAAAGTAAAAGTTTAATGGCTCAACTTTCAGGGATGTTTGATTACGACGAGAACGAATTTGATGGAAATAGTAAGCACCACAACCATAGTTAAAATGTTGTCGCCAGAATTTAGTCAGGGTGAGGTGATGGGCATGGTAAATGATCGCATCGTCAATATAGACTAGGGGATAACCAGCCCCTAACCAGCGATCGCAAAATTCTCGATCTTCTCCGGCGGCGAGGGGAAAGCTAAGATCAAATTGTCCGACTTTTTGGAATAATTCTCTAGAAAGGGCGAAATTATTAGAAGCAAAAAACTGGACTTTTTGGGATTGGTGATTATAGTAATCGTAGAGGTAATCGATCAATAGTTGACTAGCAGTGGAATAGGGGTTATTGGGCAGGGCGTTGATCGTTTTTCCTCCTAAGAGAGCGTTTGGTGTTTCTAAGAAGCCTTTTTCAAGGGCTGAGAGCCATTTTTGATCAAGGGTGCAATCATCATCGGTAAAGGCTAAATATTCACCTTGGGCTGCGTTAGCACCAGTATTTCTGGCTTTAGCCGGTCCTGAATTATTCTGACGAAGGAGAGTTAAATTTAATTGATTTTGGTAGGGTTGAATCAGGGTATCGAGGGGTTGATTACTGCCATCATCGACGATAATAATTTCAAAGTTATCTGGGGGATAATCGAGATTTAGGAGAGAGTCTAGGCAGGTTTTGAGTCTTTCGGGACGGTTATAGGTGGGAATAATAATAGAAAAAGTGATTGGCGTTTCTGTCATCATAAACTTGAATAGTTTCTTTATTTGCGGCTAGTTTTAGGAGAATTTTGCAGGAGATTAAGCGTGGTAAAAATTTGCGAAAATAATTGGGGGAAAGCGAAGCGGAGGGTGGCAGTATAGATAGTTATTCCCAGAAGGGAGCATATTATTAAACGACCTTGAGGTTCTAACCAAGGGCTGAGTAATTGTTGAGTTATTAAAATCGTTAAACCCATTATAACCGTGCTAGTAATGGGGGCGATAAATTGAGCTAGATAGGTTTTCCAAGAAAGGGAAATTAATTTACTTAAAAGCCATTGTCCGAGGGGAAAAACTAGATAATCACTGAGGACATAAGCTGTGGCTACGGCTAAAATGCCCCACTGCACGGCGATGAGGCAAGCGATAACATTTAAAGTGGCATTGAGTAAACCTAATTTAAATTGTAGCAAGGGTTGACCGAGGGAAACAAAAGCAGACCTTTGAAAGACAGTAATCGCCCGAAGTATTCCCACAAGGGAGATAATTTGCAGAATAGGAATAGCATTAGTCCATTTTTGTCCAAATAAACTAATTACTAATTCTGGACTGAGAATTATCACGGCAAAAAAGACTGGAAAAGCGATTAAGCTGGTAAATTGAGTGATTCGATAATAGGCGGCTATAAACCCTTGAGAATCTTTTTGCAAGCGCGAAAAAGTTGGTAAAGCAACTTGGTTTAATGTTCCGATTAACAATTGGGTCATTACTTCTAAAATTCGATGGGAAATTGCATAATAACCTAGGGCAACTTCCCCTAAAAAATAACCGACTAATAGATTATCAGTTTTCTGGTTAAAGAACTCCACCATTTTATATCCTAAAACATTGATACTAAAAGAAAATATTTCTGTTAAAGTTATCCAAGAAAATTGCCATTTAGGTCGCCAATTACTGGCTGTCCAGAGAACAATAACCCCCATAAGTTCGTAGGTTAACTGTTGGCTGACTAAACTCCAAACACCGTATCCTAAAAGTGCCATGACCACACCGACGATACCAGCAATGATGATTCCTAATAAAGAGCGAGTTGCCAGGACTTTAAATTTAAAATCACGTCTTAATAGAGATGCTTGAGTTTGACTAAAAGCATTAACAATAAAAACTAACGAAAGAATTTGTAGGATAGGAATTAAAGAGGGTTGATGAAAAACTTTAGATATTAAAATAGCAGAAAAAAAAGTGATAGTTGTTAAAAGACATCCCGTAAATACCTGTGTCCAAAAAACTGTATTTATATCTTGCGATTCTAAATCCTGTTTTTGAATCAATACTTGAGCAAACCCTTGATTTAAAAAAATCTGCATGAAGTTTATCAATACATTAGCCAATGCTACTAAACCAAAAGCTTCTGGAGTTAATAGACGAGCGAGAATTAAAAATATTATAAATGAACCCGCTTGACTACCCCAATTTTGCAGTCCTGACCAAAAAATGCCTTGAATAGTTTTCTTTTTAATGTTCATCTTTAATATATTTTAATTTCAGCCTTTATTATAGATCAAAATCTTGCTATAATCAGAAAACAACCATCTATTAAAATTAAAAGACAATGGTTAGTTATCTTGATGTTGACGACGATCTTCTTTTCCCCGATAGCGATGGTCAACCGATGGCAGATAATACCGAACAATATGAGTGGATTGTCAAAATTAAGGAGAATTTAGAGATTATCTTTGCGGATGACCCTAAGGTGTTTATTGCCGGAGATT
>NZ_JADBRW010000445.1:0-2782 GCF_020247025.1 Microcystis sp. M109S1 | reverse complement strand
GATAACTGATAACTGATAACTGATAACTGATAACTGATAACTGATAACTGATAACTGATAACTGATAACTGATAACTGATAACTGATAACTGATAACTGATAACTGATAACTGATAAATGAATGCTTCTCCCGCTTATGTTTGGTGTCAAGTGTTGTCATCTACTCACCTCGATCAAATTCGTTCTTGGTGGGGACAGTTGGCAATACAGGTGACAGCACCGAGGATTAGTCTAAGTGAAAGAGACATTCCCCCACAGACAGGAGAAATCTATCAACTCTTGCTTTCCACTGACCTACAAGCTTTATTGTTAGCCAGTCCCCAAGGGCATAATTTCCAGTACGAAGTCCGCATTAGTTTTGAAGCGAACACGATTAAAAATTTTCTGCAAGGACTGGCTGTCAAGTCTCTCCACAACCCAAAAATTCAGCAGGGTTATCAAATTTTAAATCTGCCTCTATCCATTAATGTCAGCAGTTTTCAAAATAAAATTTTAGTCAAAATTCTCTCGATAATTTCTTCTTCGTCTGCTGATAGAGATTGTTCCCGCATTTTCTCCGTTTGTCAACCGGTAGAAGCTGCCCTATCCCAACAAATCCAACAGGAAAGATTATTAAACCAAGTCATCACCCAAATGCGTCAGAGTCTGGAGTTACCGGTGATTCTGGAAACCGTAGTCAGGGAAGCGCGGGAGTTTCTGCAAGTGGACCGATTGTTAATTTATCAATTTTTCCCCAGTACCAGTGAGGTAAAGGGAAAAATAACTTCCGAGTCGCGCATTTCTGACCAGATAAATTCGGTGTTAAATTTAACCCCCGAAGACGATTGTTTTTCCTATATTCCCCAATACAAAGAAAAGTACCGTCAAGGATTAATTCTGGCTGTGGATGATGTGGATGTTAACTATTCTTCTTCCTTCTGTTTGTCCGAATTTTTGCGACAACAGCAAGTGCAATCAAAATTAATCGCCCCGATTGTGGTACAAGAAGAATTGTGGGGTTTATTAATTGCCCATCAATGTCAAGAAAAACGCCAATGGTTGCCGCAAGAAAAGAAATTTTTAGGTCAGATTGGTGAACATCTCGCCATCGCTATCTATCAAGCGCAATTATATTCTCAAGTACAGGAACAAAAAGATATTTTTGAACGCCGGGTAATAGAAAGAACCCAAGAATTACAAGATACTTTAATGGCCGCAGAAGCCGCTAACCTCTGCAAAAGTGAATTTTTAAATAATATTAGTCATGAGTTATTAACTCCCCTAACTTGTATTATCGGTTTGTCCAGTACCCTGCAAAAATGCTCGGCAGCCAATAATTTTTTACCCCCCGACAAACAAAAACACTATCTAAAAGTTATTCAGGATAACGGCAATAAACTATTAGAATTAATTAATGACTTGCTTAATTTCTCGCAAGTTTCGGCGGGAAAAGCTGTTTTAGATATTAAACAATTTTCGCTAAAATATCTCTGTAATCATGTTTTAGAAATTATTAAAACAGAGGCAGAAACTAAAGAAATTAATCTGATTTTAGAAATGAGAATCACCGAAGAAGAGCATTATTTTTACGCCGATTATGATCGAGTCCAGCAGATACTTTTATACTTGTTAAAAAATGCCCTAAAATTTACCCCCGAACAAGGTGATATCACCCTGAGACTGTGGAAAGAAGGCAGTCAGGTCATTTTTCAGGTAGAAGACACGGGCATCGGCATTCCCGCTCAAAAAATACCGCTTCTGTTTGAAAAATTTACCCAATTGGATGGCTCCCGCAAACGTCGTTATGGTGGTGTAGGATTAGGATTGGCTTTAACTAAACAATTAGTGGAACTCCATCGCGGCACGATCGAGGTAGAATCTTGCTTAGATAAAGGTTCCATCTTTACCGTCCGTTTACCTCAACAAAAGCCACCCAGATCCCAGCTTCAACCCTCGGAGAATAATCCCCATTTTAATCACCACCATCCCACTATAGTTTTGATTGAAAGTGACGAAGAAATCGCCAATCTTATTTGTGAGTTATTGATGGTGGCACATTATCAAGTTATTTGGTTAATCGATAGTGTCTCCGCTATCAAAAAAATTGAGATCGTGCAGCCAGGTATTATAATTGTCGATCGGAAAATGCCCGATATATATCATCTGTGTCATCTTTTAAAAAAATCTAGCCAAACTCAAGCCAGTAAAGTGCTAATCTTGAATGATACCCCTGAAATCAGCGTTAATTTTCTCGGTCGTCATGGCATTGACGACTATCTCCTCAAACCGATTCAACCCTCCCTATTGTTGGAAAAAATCCGCTATCTAACCGCTTTATAAGTGGGGTTTGCGGCAAAAAGTTTTTCGTGGGGGTAGGGTGTAGGGTGTGGGGTGTAGGGTTTTACCCATTTTCATCTGGTCAATTTTTTCCTTTTTCCTCAGAAAATAGAGCTTGAAAACTAACTATCAAATAGCTAATTTTCAAGCTCTTAATTGTAGGAATCCTAGGCTAAATTAGGATTCACTCTCGATATAGATAAATAACAAACCCATAACCACGGCTGGCATTAACCAACAGACGATCGGGATTAAAATCCAAGGCAGATAAGAAGCTGCGTAGTCACCAGTCATGTCAAATGCTCCTAGTAAAAAAATAAGGAAATGTTGACATCCTCGCCGCCGTAAAACGGACGGCGATTCCTCACCACGCCACTTTTTTAGGGTGGTCGCTGAACGGGGTTGACGCTTCACCGAAAAACGCTTAATTGCTTAAGTCTGACACTTTCTCCACGTCCGTTTTCAG
>NZ_JADBRW010000444.1:0-13641 GCF_020247025.1 Microcystis sp. M109S1 | reverse complement strand
TTGGCCGCAGGACTTGCGGTGTCAGTCTGTAGAGCGACCATAAGACCAGAACAGAGTAAATCTGTTAAGGCAGGTGCGAAACCCCGCAAGGGAAAGAAGCAGAAACCTAAATCGTGAGGTTTGGGAATCACCGTCCGTTTTACGGCGGTGAGGATGTCAACACTTTAGCAGGTTCCAAAATCAATCGAGATAATCCCCCAGCAAGACAGGATGCGATCGCTATTCAAACCCTAGAAGCAGCCGGGGCGGTTTTGGTGGGGGCGACCAATATGGATGAGTACGCCTACGGTTTTGTCACCGAAAATGCCCATTATGGAGCAACTCCCAACCCCCTCGATCCTAGTCGCGTCTCGGGGGGATCCTCCGGTGGTTCCGCCGCCGCCGTTGCCGCTAATTTAGTGCCTCTCGCCCTCGGTTCCGATACTAATGGTTCGGTGAGGGTTCCCGCCGCTTGCTGTGGCGTGGTGGGGCTAAAACCCACCTTTGGGCGCGTATCCCGTCAGGGCTTATTTTTGTTCGTTAGTAGTTTGGATCATCTGGGATTTTTTAGCGGCAATGTGGCGGATATGGCGGCTATTTGGAGTCTTTTTGCCAAAAATAACCTTAAAGCCCCTTTAAATGGCTTAGAGGGCGTAAAAATAGCCCTTGCCGACGATTATTTTCAGCAGGGAGCCGAACCAGAAGTAATCGAGGCGGTGACAGCGATCGCCGAACGTTTAGGAGTTACCAAAAAAATCACCATTCCCGAAACCGCCCGCGCCAGAGCAGCCGCCTATATAATTACCGCTTCCGAGGGCGCAAATTGGCATTTACCGCGTTTACAGACCAGATTAGAGGATTTTGACCCCGCAACCCGGGATCGCTTCTTGGCAGGGGCATTAATTCCCTCTAGCTGGTATTTACAGGCTCAACGTTTTCGCCGTTGGTATCGCGATCGTCTGCGAGAGATTTTCACCGAAGTCGATATTATCCTCACCCCGACGATTCCCTGTATTGCGCCACCGTTAGGAGTAGAAAAAATGATTATTGACGGGCAAGAGCTATTAATTAGACCTAATTTAGGCAGATTCACCCAACCTTTTTCTTTTATCGGTTTACCTGCCCTTTCTTTGCCGATTAAACGTCCATCCCAGTTACCTTTAGGTTTGCAAATCATCGCCGCTCCCGATCGCGAAGACTTAATCCTAAGGGTAGCCAGGGTTTTAGAGGAAATGCGAATCTAAGCATCAGCTTCAATCACATCTAACCAAGCGGCGGCCGATCGCTCCCAAGTGTCAGTTAGGGCAATTTGACGACATCTTTCGCGCTCTTGGGCTAAAAGCTGGGGATTTTTCAGTAATTCGACAATTTTCCAGGCTATAGCTTCCTGAGTAGCCGGATCGGTTACTTCCCCCGGCACTTTCACACAGTAGTCTTTTTCTCGAAAAACGGCAAAATCCGTCACCACCGGCAGACAGCCCACCACTGCCGACTCGCGCACAGAAATACAATCGATCTCACGATAGGTGCAACCGTAGTAATGAATAGCAGAGCGAGCTTTTTCCTCGATTAGTTGACGATAACCCATCATTCCCCGATCAACTACCCCCGCACTAGCTTTAATCAAAGCGATTAAATTATCGCACCATTCCTTGCGATCGCCAATGCCATCCCGTTTAGTAAAACCATAGTAGAGATGTAACTCGGCCGCGGGAATTTCCGCCTTGATAATCGGCCAGCCATGCTTTAACATCGACTCTAGGCCGCGATAATAACGAGAGGCATAGACTAGACGATAGGGAAGATAGTCACTTTCCGGCACTGTCTCACTTACAGCCAAAAGGGAAGTATCGATACCATTAGGAACAATCGGACATTGATGATCGGCACAGAAATCCAGTAAATCCCGTTGATATTGGCTTTTACAGAAAATTTTGTCATATCTAGCCAAAATTTCCGGGGTATAGGAGTCTGCCGGCACTTTAATATCTTGCCAATCAAAAAAAATTCGTTCTGCCTTGGTACCCGGACGGCAATAGGTGGGATGACGAGAGATCACCAATGTCTCAAAGTGATCCTGCCAATTCATGTGGTAATAATTAACATAGCGAATACCGTCCTGTTCCCCTTCCATACCCTCACAATTGCCAAAAATCGTCACTTTATAGCCGCGTTTCGTCCATTCCTGCGCTAAAAAAGCCACCGATGCCTGGGTGCCACTGGCCCCCCGTTGCCAAATTTCCGCCGGACGCATGGGACGATATTTTTCTGTGTAAATAACGATCGATTTTTTCGGCCAACGACGGGCGCTCAAACGCTGTTTAATTTGAAATAGGGAAGGTGCGCTGGCCCGTAGCCATTGTTTGAGATTAGATTGTAGGGATGGAGTAGCTTGTGACACTCTTTTTCTCCAAGATCGAGGAAAAATAGGGGCGATGGGTGATAGAGTCTTAGTTTCTCGAATTTAACTCGATTTCTCGACTCAGTAGAACAATTCGAGCCTATCATATAATGGGTTCAAGTCAAAAATCAATCTTTTTATTGCCAGCTATCGACAAGGAAATCTATGAAAATTGTCATCCCGATCGTGTTTTATCGCAAAGGAGGAGTAGAAAGAGTCATTATCTCTTTAATACCTAGCTTATTAGAATACGTCGAACAAATTATTATCGTCCTTCCTCGTAATGATATTGAATATTTTAAGTCTTTAATGCCCGATTCCGATAAACTTATCTATGAGGATTTTGCTTTTTACCCCCAGAGTTTTGAGACAAAATTAATCTATTTTTTTTATGGTCTTATAGCAAATTTTTATAAAACCCTAAGACTGAATTCTCTTCATCGTCTTTTCTCTCGTAGAATTGAACTTTTACGCATCGAAGCAAGAATTAATCAGATTATCAAGCGTTACCAAGCTGATCACTGTTTGTATGGGATGACTAATCGGATTTCTCCCCCCAATGTCAAGGTTACTTTAAGTGGCATTATTTATGATGTCTTTTGGCAATTTGCTCCCTTAACTTACTCAGAATCCTATCAAGAACCCTACAATGAAGTCTTAAAAGAATGGTTAGATAAGGCCGATCTACTGTTCACGATTTCCCAAAAAACTAAAGACGATGTTTTAAAGGTTTTTCCCAATGCTACCTATGCTAGTAAGTTAAAACCTGTACCCTTAGCAGGATTTGTCGAGCAGTCTAATCCCAAGAGTGATTTAGTCAAAAGTGAGCTAGTTACTTTTTATTTTCCCTCCTCCTTTGGTATCTACAAAGATCATCTGACTTTGCTCAAAGCAGCCATTAAACTAGCGAAACAAGGTTTAAAATTTCAAATAGTTTTCATCGGTAAAGAAACCGATAATCTAGTTAGTGGAAATCTGCAATTATCTCAACAATCCAAAACTCAAGAATACCAAGATTATCTCAAAGAATGTACCCGAGTTTATCGGGAAAATCAAGAAATTTTCGAGAGTCATATCAAGGGATTAGGTTATCAAGACTATGAGACCTTACAATTTTATTATCAAACCTGTTCCTGTGTGGTATTTCCCTCAAAATACGAAGGTTTTGGATTAGCAATAGCGGAAGCCATTTTACAAGGTATTCCCGTTATCGCTTCCGATTTAGAAGTGTTTCAAGAACAGGTAGAATTATATAATTGTCCCGAAAGAGTGCAATTCTATCCTAGGGGAGATGCGGAGAGTTTAGCCAACTGTTTAGAACAATTTATCCTCAATCCGATTCCTCGCTTGTTACCCGAAGATATCCCCAATAAAATTAATCTCTGGACTTGGGAAGATGTGGCGAAAAAATATGTAGAAATACTGAAAGAAAATGCAGGTTACTGATCTCTATATCTACCCGATTAAATCCTGTCGAGGTATTCAATTATCCCAAGCTGAAGTGACTCCTAAAGGTTTACTCTGGGATCGGGAAATGATGTTAGTGGATGGCAAGGGTAAATTTATCACTCAAAGGGAATATCCGCAATTAGCCACGGTTTCTGTCACGATTACCGAAGATAATTTTTCTCTAAAAACATCTCAAGACTGCCTGACTTTTCAGCCTAATTTCACAGGGGAAAAAAGAGCAGTTCAAATCTGGGAATCCCAAACCATAGCCATCGATCAAGGGGATGAAATCGCCGAATGGTTTGAGAAAATTCTGGACATTCCTTGTCGTTTATTGCGACAATCTCCCGATTACCTGCGTCCTGCGAATCCTCAGTATGCGGGGAACGATCATACTCCCGTCAGCTTTGCCGATGGTTATCCAATTTTATTAACTAATACTGCTTCTTTAGAGGACTTAAATCGGCGTTTAGTTGCACCAGTGCCGATGAATCGTTTTCGTCCTAATATTGTTATTAGTAGCGATCAAGCTTTTAGCGAAAGTAGTTGGCAAAAAATAGTAATTGGTGAGATAACCTATTCTCTGGTTAAACCCTGTAGTCGCTGTATTATCACCACCACCGATCAAGAAACAGGTAGAAGAAATCCCCAGCAAGAACCTTTAAAAACCTTAAGAACTTTTCGCAGTTTCCCCGGGGGAATTATGTTCGGAGAAAATGTCATCCCAGAAAAGACAGGTACAATTAAAGTCGGCGATCCTATTAGCGTAATCTAGAGATATAGAGATATGGGGGAATGGGGAAGTGGGGGTTATCAGTTATCAGTTATCAGTTATCAGTTATCAGTGAACAGATGTGAGCTTTCAGTTCACTGATTAAGTACCTAAGCAAAATTAATTACACATATCTAACCCCGCTCTTGCCTGTTGCCTTTTGCCTCTTGCCTATCTTCACTAGGAAATTAATTTTGCACGACTACTTACTGTTCACTGTTCACAGCAAAAAACTCCCCACTCCCCACTGATAACTGTGCGGGCATCAAGGTTAAGATAAATAACCATAAGAACAATACTTGACTAGAGACACTGAAACCATGCCCCTTGATACCGCATCGATTTTAGAAGTATTACGTCCCGTTCAAGATCCGGAACTGCAAAAAAGCCTAGTGGAATTGAACATGATCCGCAATGTGGCGATCGATGGCGGAAAAGTTAGCTTTACCCTAGTTTTGACGACTCCTGCCTGTCCTTTGCGCGAATTTATCGTTGAAGACTGCCAAAAAGCCGTTAAACAGCTGCCCGGTGTGGAAAGTGTTGCCGTGGATGTAACTGCCGAAACCCCGCAACAAAAAGCTTTACCGGATCGCCAAGGCGTGGAGGGGGTTAAAAATATTATCGCCGTTTCCAGTGGTAAGGGCGGTGTGGGAAAAAGTACCGTGGCTGTGAATATCGCCGTCGCCTTGGCTCATTTAGGGGCAAAAGTGGGGCTATTAGACGCGGACATCTACGGACCCAACGCCCCGACAATGTTGGGCTTAAATGACGCACAAGTGACCGTACAGGGCGCAAATGGTGAGATATTGGAACCCGCTTTCAACCATGGCATCAAAATGGTTTCCATGGGCTTTTTGATCAACCCCGATCAACCGGTAATCTGGCGCGGTCCGATGTTAAACGGCATTATCCGTCAGTTTCTCTATCAGGTCAATTGGGGCGATTTAGACTATTTAATCGTCGATATGCCTCCCGGTACTGGGGATGCACAATTAACTTTAATTCAATCGGTCCCCCTAGCGGGTGCGGTGATTGTCACCACTCCCCAGACGGTTTCTTTAATTGATGCGCGCCGGGGTTTAAAAATGTTCCAACAGCTAGGGGCGCGGGTTTTGGGTATCGTAGAAAATATGAGTTATTTTATCCCTCCCGATCAGCCCGATCGCTCCTATGATCTATTTGGTTCCGGTGGTGGGGAAAAAACCTCGCAAGAATTGGGCATTCCTTTACTGGGATGTGTGCCTCTGGAGATATCCCTACGGGAGGGCGGTGATACTGGTGTACCAGTGGTTGTGGGGCAACCGGAATCGGCCTCAGCTAAAGCCCTGATAGCGATCGCTCGTCAGGTGGCGGCGAAAGTATCCGTAGCAGCCTATAGTTAGTCAGTAAATTTGGGGAGAGAAATGGTGAGAAGACAGTCCCTTATTAGTAGGAAACTAAGGGGTTTTAACGAGCAGTTTAGCTTCATTTTCCGGGATATAGCCCAAATTGATTGGCTTTTGTTCGTTTTGGTGACGGGTTTAACCGTTTTCGGTGGTTTAATGATTCGTAGTGCCGAAAGGAACACCACCGCTCTCGACTGGTGGCAACACTGGTTATTCGGTGCCGGGGGAGTGGCGATCGCTGTATTTCTGGCCCGTTGTCGTTACGAAAGTCTGCTGAAATGGCACTGGTTAACCTATCTTCTCACCAATCTCTCCCTAATTGCGGTAATTATCCTAGGGGTGACGGCGAATGGGGCGCAAAGTTGGATTAATATCGGCAGTTTTAATGTGCAACCGTCGGAATTTGCCAAGGTAGGTTTAATTATCACTCTGGCAGCCCTCCTACATCATCGTCCCGCCGATAATCTTTTTGCGATCGCTCGTGTATTTGCCGTCACTGCCATCCCCTGGGTGTTAATTATGGCGCAGCCGGACTTGGGGACAGGATTAGTCTTTGGAGCAATTACCCTAGGCATGATTTACTGGGCTAATGCGAAACTCCCTTGGATGATTATCCTGTTATCTCCCCTCGCATCGGTTTTTCTGTTTAATTTACTTTTTCCTGCTTGGATTGTTTTAGCAATTATCATCGCTGTCCTTGCTTGGTTTACCCTCCCCTACCGTTTTTTATCTACTTTCATCGTGGTGGCAACTAATCTGGCAGTGGGTAAATTAGGCGAGGTTTTTTGGGGTTTATTAAAAGAATATCAAAAAGATCGTTTAACCCTATTTCTTCACCCAGAAAAGAATCCTTTGGGGGGAGGTTATCAATTAATTCAATCCCGCATTGCCATCGGCTCCGGAGAATTATTGGGACGGGGATTACACCAAGGCACCCAAACCCAATTAAATTTTATTCCCGAACAACACACCGATTTTATCTTCTCCGTAGTCGGGGAAGAATTCGGTTTTGTCGGCAGTATTCTAGTTTTAATAGCTTTCTGGTTAGTTTGTTGGCGTTTGTTAGTCATTGCTAATACTGCTAAAGAAAACTTCGGTTCTTTAATAGCGATCGGTGTTCTCTCGATGATCGCTTTTCAGGCAATTCTTAATATTAGCATGACCGTGGGATTAGCCCCGATTACAGGGATTCCTTTACCTTGGTTAAGTTATGGACGTTCATCTTTATTAACCAATTTTATCGCCTTGGGTTTAGTGGAATCCGTGGCTAATTATCGCCCCCGTAAGCGTTTGTACTAAGTAGTCGTGCAGCTATCAGTTATCAGTGATCAGTTATCAGTGATCAGTTATCAGTTATCAGTGATCAGTTATCAGATTTGAGTTTTAAGTGTGGAGTATTAAATCCCACTTTCCGCACTTCTTAACATTCAATTGATGATTTTTACTAATATATTCCTTCCAAACCCTTGCCAGTAAGAATTATAACTACAATGATGGATTTTGATCAAGGTGAAGAATTGTAAATTTTTTTCTCAGAAAAAATCAATTATTGAAAATGTTCTCAATAGTAGTTTCTACAATCAAGGTTTTTCGTTAAAACATCTTGGGGAATGTAAAAATATATAAAAGTATATGAAGATGTGCTGAATGTCGGATTTAGCGGAAATTTTTCTGAAATTTTTCTTAAATGCTTGACATTGGCCAGATTAGTGGTTACTATGGTCTCCATCACCCAAATAAAAGCAAATTATTTGCACAATCCCGATTCTGAAAGCCATGCACAGCAAAGCTTTTAGGGGTAAGTACAGGTGGTTGTTTTTATCTGAGTGATTAAACTTGTTCACTCAAAATTACCAGAGGAATAACAATGGCATATCCCAACGATCAACAAGGTAAAGCACATCCTTTCTTTGCTCGTTTCTTGTCCGTAAGCAAAGAGGAATCTTCCATCAAGTCTCCTTCCCCTGAGCCTGAGTTCATCAATACACTCAAATACCCTTCTGACTGGGAAGAGTATTAAACTCAGGTTACATGAGTAATTGCAGCACTTTTCTTGATTACACCGTACAGACAAAAAGCTAAAAGCTCCACTAAGCAAGGCTCGCAGCCAAAAAACTATACGTTGAGATCCTGAGAAGTGCTGTAAAGTAACTTTAGTAATTACTCAAGAAAAAAACAAATACTGCAATTAGTTAAGCAAAAGCAGCAATTTTTTCCGCCTTTTATTGAGATTCTTCTCGATAAATATCCGCCCAAAAGCCTTAAAATGGGTTAAAATATAGGGATTTGCAATTGACATGAAAGAATCGCCTAAAGTTGTTTTATTGTTGACCCATAGCGGCGATTTTTTCACGATTGACCGCGTGGCTGAGGCGATAGAAAAAAAAGGAGCCACACCTTTTCGCTTAGATACCGATAAATTTCCCTTAGAGGTTCAACTAACAGCCCAATTTAATGGGAAAAAAAGTTTTTATCAATTAACCTATAACCATCAATCTATTGATAGTGAACAGGTGCAATCTGTTTGGACAAGACGTATTTGGCAACCTGAAATAACAGCGGATTTAGATCCTCAGTTTCGGGAGGCTTGTGTGCGAGAATCCCAGACGACTTTGGCTAGTTTTTGGGATAGTTTAAGGTCAGCGCGTTGGTTAGATAATTTAGCGCAAATTGAGAGGGCTAAAAATAAGTTATTACAACTTCGTTTGGCCTCAGAAGTTGGCTTGATTATCCCCCCCACTTTAGTTACCAATAATCCTGATGCTGCCCGGGAGTTTTTTTCCCAGGTTCAGGGAAGAATGGTGAGTAAATTGTTAACTGCGATCGCCCACAGTATGGAGTCGCCGGAATTTTTTCTTTATACCAGTAGGGTGAAAGCAGAAGACCTTGAGGAAGCGGAATCTTTACGCTATTGTCCTATGGTTTTTCAAGCGGAAATTCCCAAACAATTAGAATTGAGAGTTGTCGTGGTTAATGGACAGACATTTGTGGGAGCTTTAGAATCTTCTCAGTATAATAATTCTGCCGTAGATTGGCGAAGACCTGGTATTGATCCAGGTGCTTGGCAACATCATACTTTACCCGATTCACTATTGCAGCAACTTCAGATTTTTATGGCTAATTTAGGGTTGAATTTTGGGGCGTTTGATTTTATCTTAACTCCTGGGGGAGAATACGTTTTTTTAGAAGTTAATCCGGGTGGTGAGTGGGGAATGTTAGAACGGGATTTAGATTTACCTATTTCTCATGCGATCGCCGATTTTTTAGTAGGCTAAAAATCAAACCAAAACCTAATCAGGATTTTGAGGATTTTAGGATTATCAAGATTCTTAATCCCAAATCTAATCAGGATTCTCAATCCAAAATCCCAAATCATCAAGGAAATCTATGACCGTTTTAATTGTTACTTTTAGCCACGATAATGAAAGTATTCCTCTGGTAATCAAAGCCATAGAAACGATGGGGAAAAAAGCCTTCCGTTTTGATACCGATCGCTTCCCTACAGAGGTGAAAGTTGATCTTTACTCAGGCGGTCAAAAAGGCGGAATTATTACCGATGGAGAACAAAAATTAGAGCTAAAAGAAGTTTCTTCTGTTTGGTATCGACGCATGAGATACGGACTAAAATTACCCGATGGGATGGATAGTCAATTTCGCGAAGCTTCTCTTAAGGAATGTCGGTTAAGTATTCGAGGAATGATTGCTAGTTTATCTGGTTTTCATCTTGACCCAATTGCCAAGGTAGATCATGCCAATCATAAACAATTGCAGTTACAAGTAGCGCAACAATTAGGTTTATTAATTCCGGGGACTTTAACTTCTAATAATCCTGAAGCTGTCAAGCAATTTGCTCAGGAGTTTGAAGCGACGGGAATTGTGACTAAAATGCTTTCTCAATTTGCTATTTATGGAGACAAGCAAGAGGAAATGGTTGTTTTTACCAGTCCTGTTACAAAGGAAGACCTAGATAATTTGGAAGGTTTGCAATTTTGTCCCATGACTTTTCAGGAAAACATTCCTAAAGCCTTGGAATTACGCATCACTATCGTCGGTGAACAAATATTTACGGCGGCGATTAATTCCCAACAATTAGACGGCGCTATCTACGATTGGCGAAAAGAGGGAAGAGCGCTCCATCAACAATGGCAACCCTACGATTTACCGAAAACTATTGAAAAGCAACTACTAGAATTAATGAAATATTTCGGTCTTAATTATGGTGCAATTGATATGATTGTCACACCAGATGAACGTTATATCTTTTTAGAAATTAATCCCGTTGGCGAGTTTTTCTGGCTAGAACTTTATCCTCCTTATTTTCCTATCTCCCAGGCGATCGCTGAAATTCTCGTCAACTCATAAACTGGCAAAGACAGAGCCAGAGTATTTTATCGCATCGACGAGGCTCTGACTCCAGATTTCCCCCCGACTACTGACTTGAAAGAGGGTGTAGGGTGTGGGGTGTGGGGTGTGGGGTGTAGGGTGTGGGAAGTGGGGAAGTGGGGAGTTTTCTCAGTGAACTGATAACTGATAACTGATAACTGATAACTGGCTCCTAACCCCACCAACAAACTTTTTCAGCAAACCCTACTTAATTTCCAGACCAAGACTTTCTCTCGTGCTTCTATCAGATCCATGCCGATTTTTTCTAAAACTCGCTTTGAAGCTATATTATCGGGAGCGCAGCCAGCGGTCACTGTTTGCATACCAGGTTGAGAAAGTGTCCAGTCCATCATTGCTTTTGTCGCCTCAGATGCGTAGCCTTGTCGTCGATATAACGGTGCTACTTGATAGCCAATTTCTACAGCATCTGTGGGTAAACCTGTGACATCAGGAATAATTTTGATCATCACATGACCAATAAGGGTATTTTCTGCTTGATGAATAATTAAACTCCCCCACCCCCACTCATTTTGTAAGGGGAATTGCAGCAAAATATTCGCAATATCAGGGAAAGCTTGAATCAACTCTTGTTCGGCCCAGTCAGCTGCAACTTTTACCCCCAAAATTGTTGCTAATTCATCGATACCTATAATTGCGGCCTTGAGAAGTTCAAGCTTGAAGGGGACTAAATATAATCGTTCCGTCACCAGTTTTTCCAGTGCTTTCATTTGATAAAACTCCTATACCAGTTATCAGTTATCAGTTATCAGTTATCAGTTATCAGTTATCAGTTATCAGTTATCAGTTATCAGTTATCAGTTAGTAGCTTGTTAATCAACTTACCCAGCAAAAACCTCATTCTCTAGTTCTCCTGAGAGGGGGAAGTCTGAAAAATTTTCCCTACCCCCCACACCCTGTCTCACTTTCAATCTGTTTGTCAACCCATTAGCTATATTCTCACCCATTTTAAGGTTTTTGGGTCTTTATCATAATGATAATTAAAACCATCTTTGGCAGTAATGATTTTACCTAAACTGGCTCGATTACGAACGCTACTTAAAGAATAATCAGTTAGGGACTGCATTTGTTGATGGGACAAACCTTCAGTTATTTCAGAAACTCCGGCAATTTCCGCATCATGCTCAGTTTTAACCTCAGACAAAGTCTCTATTTTTACCGCCGAAAAATTTTCTGATTTTTTTGACATCATCACTATGTTATTAACTTTTTTGCGCTGATAATCTTCTACCGTTGACAGCTGCCAATGGGAATTTTCTGTTAACTCTAAGACCCATCGATGATAATTAAATAAACTTTCCCGATGACCAACACTAATAAAAGTGGTTTTACTTTCCTGTAATTGCTGATATAAGCTGGCTTCATTTACCAAATCTAAAGCGCTGGTTGCTTCATCTAAGATAGTAAAAGTGGGTTTAGTGATTAATAGTCGAGCAAAAGCTAGTCTTTGCTGTTCTCCGAGGGATAAAATCTGTTCCCAATTGACTTCTTTGTCTAAGCTATTTTTGTCAGTTAATAAATGTTGAAGATTGACTTTTTTTAAGATATTTTCTAATTCTTCATCCCTCAGTTGCTCATTGGTATGGGGATAAAGTAATTGCTGGCGTAAACTGCCAAGAATAATATAAGGACGTTGGGGTAAAAATAACATTTCAGCTAAAGGAGGACGTACTAAACGACCACTACCAGCTTTCCATAAACCGGCGATTGCTCGTAACAAGGAACTTTTTCCTCGACCACTCGGACCAATAATGAGTAGGCTTTCTCCCAAAGGGACAGAAACCGATAAATTCTCCACAATTACCTTTTCATAATCGGGAGTTTGTAGGGTAAAATTTTCAAAAGCTAGACGATTATCTTCCAGGGTGGTAATGCGACTTAAGTTTTTCGGATCTTCACTGGCAACTTTTAAGGCATCTGTCAAGGTAGCTAACCGTTCAATATAACTTGAAACTTTACCCGATGTTCCCCATTCAGTAATTAATTGTCCCAAGGCATTAGAAAAAAGGAAACAGCATAAACTCGCTTGACTAATTTCCCCATAATCGATTTCGTTTTTAATAAACATGGGGGTCAAAATAAACATTGAAAATACACTAATCGCTGACTGATAACCCCGATTAAAAAGATTATTAAACCGTTCCCAATTTATCAGTTTTTCCGAGCTTTGAATAACCCGTTGAAAACGGCCTTCAATGATTTTTTCTTCCTGCTCTTCTCCCTGAAAAAAAGCAATGGATTCGGCGTGGTTACGCACATGGGTTAAAGCATAATTATAATCAGCTTTATTATTAAGCTCAGATTGATTAATTTTGTTTAATTCTTGAGTTAGATAAATTGCTATTAAATTTCCTGCGATCGTATAAATTATTAGATAAACCGCAATTTGCCGAGAAATTGTCCAAAGAATAATCGCAAAAGTAATCATTTGTAACCCTTTTTCCACGAAGGTAATTAAAAACCTCATGGTCATGGTCGTAATTGGTTCAATTTCTTGAGATAATCTTTGATCGGGATTTTTTAAAGCTGAGGTAAAATCAATGTTATAATAAGCGCGATGATTGAGATATTTTTTAACGGTTTGTTTCGTTAACCACTTATACCAATCTAAGGCTACTTTGCGACGAATAAATTGAGAAAAAGCAAATAACCCCGTTGTTAATATAATCAACAAACTGGATAACCACAGCGTATTTAGATATTTAGAAAGATCTCTATCTTCAATAATAATATCGAGTACATAACGATTCCAGTAGCTACTAAAAGCTTCTACCCCCACCGTTGCCAAGATACTTAAAAGGATCAAAGCTGACATTCCCCAAGAAATGATCACATCTCCAAAGGCACGTCCATTTAACTCCGTTGGATACCAATAGGGTTGAGCCACAATTTTTAGGCTTTCCCAAAATTGACCAAATAGTGAAAAGGGATTCTTGGAGGACTGGTCGGACACCACAGGGTTTTCCGTTGCTTTTTTAGTGGTATATTGGGACATCTACATCCAATTGGTGGTTACTCTACTGTTCTCTTGACAACTCAATATCACATTGTAGCGGGAGAATTACCTCTTGTTGTCTTTTGATAACATTTTTATCTCGAAGATGAAAGTGACCTTTGACATCCTCACCGCCGTAAACGGACGGTGATTCCCAAACCTCACGATTTAGGTTTCTGCTTCTTTCCCTTGCGGGGTTCCGCACCTGCCTTAACAGATTTACTCTGTTCTGGTCTTATGGTCGCTCTACAGACTGACA